>JAQXFM010000037.1 GCA_029250305.1 Candidatus Poseidoniaceae archaeon
CATACCGTCCAACCACACCGGCACTGGTTTGACCTGTCCTGAACGGAACAATTCGTCGATTGCGATCATTACTTCTTGGCTTCGACCCACTGCGAACACAGGACAGATGAGTTTTCCACCACGGGAAATAGTCCTCGAAACGATGTCTTGGAGTTCTTGGTTGGCTTCTTGGCGAGATGGCTGGTAATCTCCAGAGGCGCCATAGGTGGATTCGATGACGAGGGTCTCGACGCGAGGGAACCGAGTGTTGGCTGCGTCAAAGAGCCAAGATTTCTCGTACTTTTGGTCGCCACTGAACACAATGTTGTGCTTTCCTTCCCCAATATGGAGGTGGACTGCGGAGGAGCCAAGAATGTGCCCAGCGTTGGAGAAGGTCAACTTGACATCGGGTGCAATGTCTGTGGTTTCCCCCCAGTCAACATCGACGACGTGCTTCATGCAAGTGCGGATGTCTTCCATGTCGTAGGGCGCTCGCTTGCCTTCTGAACCACCGACTTTCAGATAGTCAGTTTGCAACAAGAGCATCAAGTCACGGGTCGGTGGTGTGCAGTAAACAGGACCACGGTAGCCGTACTTGAACAGAACCGGAAGCATGCCTGCGTGGTCAAGGTGGGAGTGGGTGAGCACAACCGCATCCAACTTTTCGAGGGGCAACGCTTCAGGGGCGGTGAAGTAAGGCATTGGATCGGTGTCGGAGGCAATGTTGACGCCGACGTCGATCATGATTCGTGATTCGTTGGTGGTGACAAAGTGGCACGCACGCCCGACTTCTCTGTAGGAGCCGAGTGCGGTCACCCGTGCCCAAGCAGAGCCCGGTCGTTGAGGTCGGTGGATGTTCAATCCGAAGTCTTTGAGCAATTTTCGGCGCTCAGGTGCGTTTGCTTGACGGTAGCCACGAATGTCGTGGACCGTCTTTGAGATGATCGGTGATGTTCGCTCAACCTTGACGAGCCAACCTGTTTGGTCGCGGATGGCGTTCAAGTTCGCACCACGCCGACCAACTGCTTCACCAGGGTTTTGGCATTGAATGATGAGTTCACGGTAGCATGAGTCAAAGTAGAGGTTTGTGATTTCTGCAGATTCTGGAACAATCTCGTGAATCAATTTTTTGGCATCTTCTTCACTCTTCATGATGGATTCATCAGGTCGAAGGACAATCTTTCGCTTGACTCTCTTAGCAATCTTTCCAATCAAACCATCGCCACCGCCAAACTTGGCAGGGACGGGTGTGACAATTGCAATGTTTCCTGCTTCGAGTTCGACCGTGTAGGGCACGTCCTTTGGGACAATTTTTGCAATTTGGTCTTTCAGTTCTTTAAACGTAAGGCGCATGATGTTCACTCTCTTCCCGTGCTCGCACAATAAATCGTGCACCGCCCCCGAATGGGGTTGCAGCGTTGATCTGCGGGAAAGTGAAAGGTTCGTCTTCAAGCGAGGAGCTTGTCAATTTCGCCTTGGGTAATGGCGACATAGCCGTCTTTTGCTGTGATGACAGCCAAATCCATGCCGTTGCCGGAGGCCGCGTCACGCTGCCCCGATGCGTGAAGGGCGCGGGCGGCAAGTTTCAATGCATCGGTTCGGGACATGCCCTCGCTGAATCCATCTTCGAGCACACCGTACATGTACGGAGAACCGGAGCCAGTAGCGCAGTAGGAGTCAGGGATCGAACCACCAGCGGAGTCAATGGAGTAGACGTGGCCGCCTTCGTCATCAACGCCGACAATGAGGAGTTGAACCCAGTGTGGGCGACCTGCCAGGATGTTTGCGGTGAAGGTTGCAGCACCCTTGACAGTCATTTGCTGTTGGCGTCGAAGTTGAAACAACGAGACTTCTGCAGCAAGTGTCCGAGAAAGAGATTGAGCATGGCCAACGAGACCCGCTGTGGTGAGGGCAAGGTTGTCACCAATCTTGAACAACTTCTGGACGCTTTTGTTTGCGATGAAGTGACCCATGGTGGCTCGGTGATCCGCTCCAACAACAACGCCACC
>JAQXFM010000064.1 GCA_029250305.1 Candidatus Poseidoniaceae archaeon
AGCCAACAGCCCAAAACGAACGAACCAAAGAAGGGGAAAATCAAGCCCGGTATGAGTGATGCATACCCCACTTCATCATCCTTGGATGGGACCATTGATTCCTTGGACAATCGTCGCCCAGGACCGCCGAGCAAAAGCACTGAGAGACAAAGAAATGAGATTCCAACAGTGGAAAATTCAACGATTTTTTCTGTTGTTTGCATAAATGTCGCTATGCAGAGCACAGATTGACCTGCGAAGTTGATGATCAAAAACTGCCTCATGGCGTTTTCGTGGAAGGGTTTGGATCCGTGAATTAATGGGAGGATATCGAACCCAATTCCTGCAATTAAGCACATCAACCAGCCGAGTCCAACCCACGCAATCACGATGTAAATGAACGTGAGGTAGTCCGTCTCAAGAGCCACCCTGAAGGGCGAATTAGAAAACACATGGAATAAAAAAACACAGATGAACATGGCCGTTGTTATTGCAGATAATGCATAGAATCCGAGGTAAGAACCAGCCGAACTGGACTTGAAGCTCGAAAACTTGCTCATCAGGCTGTACTCGAAAGGGCGAGATATAAAGTCGGTCCCGATACTAAGTTTTCAAGAGTTGGATTAATCCCAACTCATGGCCGTTCACATCGACAACGACGTTATTTCCCGGCATGAGGAGTAATTTATCTTCTGCATCCAGCGCAAAAACACCCACGCCCACATCGTCGCTCAATTGCTTGAGCTCACGCCTGCATACATTTTGGTGAGTGTCCATATGAACCAAAGGCCGAAGGTCAACGATGACAGTATCGCCTTGTTGAATTCGTTTGGCAATCTCTCGTGTTGGCAGTCGGTTCATCGAATCGGGTGAGACATACCTCAGCGCTCGGTTTGGAATACGAGGTGGTGGTGATGCGTGAGCACCCAAGTCGTGGAATGGTTCCCCATCTGCTGTCATGGGCCCTCGCCAACCCAGCGGGACTGGCTTTGGTTGTGACTGGACGCCAACAGGTTCTGGGACATCGTTCGTGATCGTGACCACAGGCTCTTGTATCGGAGCGAGGTTTTGTTGGACAGATTCGGTTTTCTGAGAATCTTGCGGTGCCGTCACTGGGCGGTTTGATGCTGGAACGGCTTCAGGGTCCGGGAGGCCGAAAAACTGCCAGAGACTTGCCATACGTTCACCCTTCACAAATCAAAATCATCGAGCAATCCTGAGAGGTCTGATTGAGCAGGGGCCGGCGTGGTATTGGTAGTTGTCGGTTGAGCCACAGCCATCTGGCCTTGTTGTGCCGTGAGGTACTGAGCGCCATAGTGGTTCCATTGTTCCATTGTCCATCCTTCGGGCAACCCAGTCGCAGGAAGCGGTGGTCCACTCTGCACTGGTGCAGGAGCAGGCGCAGGTACTGGTGCAACGGTTGGCTGAGGGGTGGTCATCAACGAGGCGAATGGGTCTTCCTTCGCTGCAAGCGCTGGTTGTGGTGCGTAGGTCTGGGCAGGAGCAAACATCTGCTCTTGAGTTGGTGCCGGTTGTTGAGTTGGGGCATAGCCTGCTTGGGCGTAGATGTCTTGTTGAGGTTCAGGTGCCGCATAGGCAGGCGCAGGGGCAGCTGTAGCCGTGCTTGCAATCGGGGCAGGCGGTTCACCTGCTGGCATGGAGGAGAAGTTCGAAAAGGCTTCACTTTCCTCTGTGCCCCTCCTTCGGGTGAGCAGCAAGAACACAGCCAAGAGAACCACGATGACGGCGAGGCCACCAATGATTGCAGTTGGAACAGTTCCAATCGCATCACTGACCGATTCAATGAATCCTTCAGCGGGCTTTTCTGTCACCGTCAGTTGAATGGTTGCCGTGGAAAATTCCCCATCATCATCTGTGACCGTCAATATGACCGTCCATTGGCCTGCTGGGAGATCTTCAATGGTGTACATTGGGCCTGTGAAATCAACATCACCGGTCTTGGTACCATCCAAATCTGAATCGTAATGGTTGCTGTCCCACTGGTAGAGAAGGTTCAATTTGTCACCAACAGTTTCCCTCGATGTCAGGCCAGAGAGCGTTATGTTGTCGCCTTCCATGAGTGAAATCACACTCGTAGAATTAGTGATGGTTGCTGACGGGGGTAGGTTTTGGACGCTGACGTTGACTGAGGTCAAGGCTTGTGCTCCATCGTTATCGGTCACAGTCGCAGTGATTTGGCGAATGCCGCGGGTGGACCATCCGGTTGTGATTTCGAGCCCTTCCATTTCACAATCGTTCACGCTGTTTCCATCGTTGTCATTGTCAACGGCGGAATTCATGTCCCAACAGACAACAAGACTGTCCATGTCCGAGGCCGTGTCGCTAACGACGGCTGCAAACGTCACGTTTGCATCTTCCAAAATCGGGACATCTGATCCCAATCCGCTGATGGTTGGGGGTACATTTCGAATTGAGACGGATGCTGTTCGGACAACAGATTGTGCTCCGTTGTCATCATAGGCAACAACCGATATGTTGTGGATTCCAGATTCAGTCCATGCGACCGTTGCAGTGGATGCAGCCCCTCGTGTGGTCTCTGTCCAGTTGATATCTCGCTCGGAGGGGGACCATTCGATGTTGATGTCGTCCCGGTCGGAGAGCGTGTCACTGGCGCTGATTCGGAGCAAGGCAACCTGATCCTCATCGAGGCTCCATATGCCATTTTCATCAGCTGAGAGATTGGAACCACCGTACCAAAGTTCTGGGAATGCAAGCGTTGGTGCCACGTTGAGGACATCCAACATCGATTCGACCGTGGTGGTTCCACCGTCGTCGTCCGTTGCAACTGCGGTTACCATCATCGGACCTTCTGCCATCGGTGTGAAGGTGCAAGTTGGCTGTGTGAGTCCTTCTTCACATGCCATTCCTGGCCATGAGATACTCACCTGCTGGCCGGGAGGCGAAACGGTGTCAATGTCCCCGCTGTCAGTCGCATCCACTGTAATTCTCTGTTCCACATCGATGCTTTGCACCATTGTCAGGTTCATGTACGGATTTCGATTGACGACGGTCACGTTGTAAAACAGCACATCAATGTCGAGTTCTTCATCAGTGACGGTCAGAGTGACGAGC
>JAQXFM010000068.1 GCA_029250305.1 Candidatus Poseidoniaceae archaeon
GGTTTGAGCGCTGCTGTCGCCAAAAAGGTCGGCGCCGCAGCAAAGGCTGCTGAAAAGGGAAAGAAGGCTACGAAGGCCACGGCTACAAAAGCCACTTCCGCTGCGAAATCTGCGGCCTCCAAAGCAAAATCGACCGCCAAGAAAACAGCGGCTGCTTCCAAGAAAACTGCTTCAAAGGCGAAGACTGTAGCGAAGAAAACTGCCTCAAAAGCATCGAAAACTGCGAAAACGACCGCTTCAAATGCCACATCCGCAGCCAAGAAGACGCTCCCCTCGAAGAAATCTGATGATGGACGCAAGGGCAACACGCTCAAGGTTCCACGAAGCGTTCGCGACATGCCTTGGTTCAACAAGAAGTGAGGCCCTGATGCGTCTTTGAGCGCTATGATTGAAAACCTCCGTGATTCACATCCATGCATGCCAAGGAGAAAATACGGCCGCTTGAGAAAAGCGGTTGAAATGCCTCCGAAGGAAAACTGTTCGAGGTGTCGATCAGGGAAATTTTGCCCAATCATTGGGCACTCCGGACAACACGTGGTCCCAAAAAGAGAATGGGCGGGACCCGCCGTTATCTCAAAGCGAAAAACAAAGCGAACATGAGCATCACTCGATGCCAAAAGCACTCGTTGAGGGCGTGTTCTCCTCGACCTTATGTTCTTCTTGCGATGCTTCAGCAGCCGCCTCAATTGTCTCACGCGTCGCTTGAGCCCGATGGTACACTTCGCGCAGGGTCTGGTCTGAAATCTCGAGGTAAACACGCGTGGTTGCGATGCTTGAGTGACCGAGCAGCCGCTGAATTGTAACAAGATCTGCACCCCGCTCCAAGAGGCCTGTCGCAAAGTTATGGCGTAATACGTGAGGTGTGAGTTTCCCTTTCGGGAGGGCGACGTCAGCTGCAAGTTGGTCCATGAGGCGTTGAACGCCGCGCGGTTGCAGTCGACGGCCTGCTGAATTTAGGAGGAATGCATAATCCTCTCCTTTCCGTCTTGACTCCCTCACTGGAATCCAAGCATGAATCCGTTCAAGGGTGCGTCGAGTGAACAGCACAAGTCGGTCTTTGTCGCCCTTTCCTCCAAAGACCCGCGCTGAACCATCTTCTAAGTCGATGTCGTTGATGTTAAGGTTGCACACTTCGCTTACGCGCAAGCCAGTGTCGAGCATCATGGTGACCACGATGGAAGCCACAGGATTCTCACTGTTTGCTGCCGCTTCGAGCACCATTGACATTTCGCGTCGGGTGAGCGTGCGGGGCAATCGACGGCCGGTGCGCGCTCTGACGAGGTGGTCAGGCCAGCGATGGCCGAGCCATTTCAGCAAATGACGAGCTGCTGCAAGCCGAGCGTTGTAGGTGGTTGGACGGAGTTCCGAAAGGGAAAGGGTCCAGCGATCAAGGCGCCCATTGAGGGGTTCCATTCGCTCGGCAAGTGTTTCAACGCTCATCGAGTCATACCCTGCTTCATCAAGGACATCCTCGCCTGGCAGAGTAGTTTCAACAAGAGCCCTCAAGCCGCTTGCATAGGATTTCTGAGTGTTTTCGGATTTATTCTCGGCCCGCAACGCTTGGCGATAGCAGGCAACCCATGGAAGATCAGCCATGTGAACAAGACGAGGTGGAAGTTCAACACCGGATGCATCAAGCCGTCTTTGGCTTGGCCTCAATGCCTTGCGTTGCCGCTCGTATGTTCTCCGCTTTTCCATTGGCGTTCACCGCCTCCCGCCGTGGCGGGTGTGCATCCCGTGCTCCGAAGAGCAGGTTCAGTACCGTATGGTCCCATATCAAACCACCGCGCGTTGGAATGGAGGGCATCATCGCCTGTTCTGATGACGGTTCGCGCCGTCAAGCGTTCGAACCTTCGCGATCTTCGACGGTGAAAGCATCGCTTGGAACATCCAAAATCGCCTGCCGGAGGGACGCTCTCAGTTTTGTCAACTCACCGTAACATACGAGGATATCGTCCCAGCGCAACTGAATTTCATCCGACGGATTCCAAATGAGGGCATTGTCTCTTGAGAGAGCGAACACCGGAATCTCAGCACCCGATTTGAACAGACTCGCAAGACGTTTTCCAACCACATTTGGATGGTTACGAATTTGCAAAGAAAGAACGCCTGAACCCGGCACTGTGCGAAGCAATTGATCAAGATCGACTTCGGAAAATTCGGTCTCATTCATGACATAATCAATGATGGCGCCGGCTACGTTGACGCCACTGGCCTTCTCGATTCCTTCCAACCCTGGTGATGAATTGACCTCAAGCACCAACGGCCCATCCTCTGCCTCAAGCAAGTCAACCCCTGCTACATGGAGCCCTAAAACCCGGGCTGCCCGGCATGCTGCTTCTTCGTATTCTGGGAGTAGGTCGACCTTTTCGACGGTCCCATTCAAGTGGTAATTCGAACGGAATTCTCGGCCACGGGCCTTTCGTCGCATGCTTGCAACAACTCGATCGCCGACAACCAAGGCACGAATGTCCTTGCCGTGGGATTCTGCAATGTATTCCTGAACCAGAACGGCTCGACCGGTCAACAACAACCCCTGAACCAAATTTTTCGATTCACGTAATGTATGCCGCAAGAACACGCCTTGGCCTTGAGTCCCCTGAGTGACTTTGATGACCACAGGTAGGCCACCAACGAAATCGACCGCTGTTTCAACATCGATGATGTCGCGCACATAGGTGGTTCGAGGAACTGGCAATCGATTGCGTGCCAAAATCTGTGAAGCGTGCAGTTTGTCCCTGCTCTGTAAAATCCCGACACCGCTGTTGGCCGTCCAAATGCCCAACTGTTCAAGATGGCGAAGCACTGCGACCCCGTGTTTGGTGATGGAGTGGCCGATTCTTGGGATGACGGCGTCGAAGTTGAACGGCTCACCGTTATGAAGCACATCAATCCGCCCATCAGCGACAAACAGAGAGAACTTCATCGGATCTGCAACATATGGATCGAGGCCGCGTTTTCGCGCTTCTTCGACAAGCCGCCGTGTGCTGTAGAGACGGGGTCCACGCGAGAGGATGGCCAAACGCAGGTCAGAGCGGGACGCGTCAGCGTCGCGACTGTTCCCCCCTTCCTTGTCCATACCAGCACGACGAGGGAACGCGCCTTTCAAGTGCTCGCTCGGAATGGAGCGTTTTATGTCAGAAGAACAGGTTGAGACCTCCGCGGTTGAACCGACTGTCGATGAAGACCAAGATGAAGTGCTTGAAGTCATGACGTTGGAACAGCGTCAAGAAGCACTCAAACAATCACGCTGGAATGTCTTCATGTGGCTCGGAATTGCTGTTTTAATGTTCGGTTTTGCCCTTTTCCCAATGTCGTTTGATGAAGAGTACGACGGGTTCACCAACTCCGCAGAAAAAGACATCGGCTTGGTTTGGGGACCTTCCTTGCCTGGTGAAGATTTCATGGATGTACCGTTGAAAATCGATGTTGAAGTCATCAACCCTCCAGCCGCATTGGACGTTCATCTCGCGGCTTATGCGCTGCAAGAAGACGATTGTGACCAAAACCTTGGTTCGCAAACAACCCTTGCTCGCAAGGGCACCGATCACAGCTACCAATACCAATTGCTCGATGAAACACCCGTTGCAGGTGGAGAGTATACCTTTGATTTCAAGTTGGACGCAGGACAATATTGTGTGATTGTGCAATTCGTGGACGGCGATGGAGCCAACGTCGGAACCGCTGGCACCGACATGAACATCGACGGTGCAGTCTATCCAAACCAAGTGATTGCTGGCCTCCTCGGGCTTGTATGCCTCGGCCTCTCCGCCTTCGCCTTCTTGGGCGCTCAAAAGCACGGCGAAGCTGTCAAGAACATGCTTGAGAGGGATCTTGAAACGACTGAAAACAAGGTGCTCGCCTCCATTTCAAGCGAACGAATCGCTGCTGGCCCCTCCGGGCCACCCGGAGCGGCTGGACCCGCTGGACCCCCTGGTTCTGCAGGGCCGTCCGGACCACCTCAGTC
>JAQXFM010000078.1 GCA_029250305.1 Candidatus Poseidoniaceae archaeon
ATTGAGGCGGAGAAGGGTTTCTTTTGCGAGGTGGTCGGCCTCGACAGAACGACCGGATTGAGACAACCTTTGAATCCCGGTCGGCCGGTACAAGTCTTTCACGCTGATTCATCCCCCGACTTTAGATGGCGAAGGTCAAAGAATTCGAATTGAAGTTCAACTAATTCAGCACTCGAAGTTGCAGCGGCATACGCTTCAAGTGGTTCTTTATTCAATTCGAAGAAACGTTCCCCCCATCGGAAAGCGCCGAGTACTTCGTGTGCCTGTTCGACACGCCCGAGGAGGAAGAGAACTGTCGCCAGTGCTTCCGCTGTCGTGAGGCGCCCAGGTTTCCCCCAATTTACAGGGTTCGCTGCAAGAAGCAAAGGGAGCATTCGTGGTTGCAATCTCGTCCGTTTCATAACTTGCTCCACGCTTGCCTCAATGTGTGCCCAACTGCAATCAAGACCAACGATTGCACCGCCTCGTTCGAGAATAAGATCGTGATCTTCAGGACCAAACACTTTGCCACACAATGGTTCCAATATGATGCCGCGTCTTGGAATGGTGCTGATTTTTTTGTGTAGCCGAAGGTTGCCTCGTTTATTTGCAAGCACGGCCGTGTTCTTCTTTGGATCGTCTTGAGCCAGCCAAAGGGCATGCACGCCTACTTCTTTCACGAATATCACTTGGTGTCGTTAAAGTAATCGCCAAGCGTCATAGCACGGCTTGAACTTCGATCAATTTGGGTTGTCGTCTCTTCTGCACCAATGACCCATAGGGAAATGCCAAGGACACGTTCGAATTTTTTGAGAACACCATCGGTTGGCCGCTTTCCTGATTCAGTGGCTTTGATGATGTTGACGGTTTCTGCCATGCGCTTGCCAAGGGTTGCATGGTTCCATCCCTTTGCCTTTCGAGCATTCGTGATACGTTTTCCAAAGTCAGCAGCCAATTCTTTTTCTGCTTTGAGCATGATATCTTTGCCCTTTTTGCCTTTGGCGGCGTATGTGGTTGTGTGAGATGGTCGTGCGTGCATCGAGTGAGCTTTTGCAAGACCGGGTGCCGTTTCCTTTGGGCCAAGGTTCATTTTGTCAACACAGCGCCCACAGGCAGCAACTTCTGTTTTACCAGTCTTGACTCGCTTTACAGCCACTTTCATGGCACCACACAGTTCACAATCAGCCATAGCAACCAGTCCGTGTCTTATGCTTACGACGACATCCTTTGAAGGCTTCGTCGAATGATGTTGCAAGATATATGGCCCTTGCCTTCATAAACAGTCACCGATTAGCAAAATTGATTGCTATGGGTACGGATGTGGAACAAAACGCACCATCGAGAGTCTTGCCTCAAGAGGATGACCTCAAAAATCTCGAAGATGCATACGCTCAACTACAGGATCAAGCCCAGAATCTAATTAACGAGCGATCGCAGATGGAAACCGACATTCGGAATCTGAAAAAGAGGGCGCAGCGGCTCGATGACGAGGTCAGACTTCTAAGGGCTCCACCCCTGATCATCGGCCATCTCCAAGATGTTCTTGACGATCGAACCGCTATCGTTCGCTCATCGAATGGAACTGTGTTCCAAGTATCACTCAACCAACGGCTTGAGCCAAAAACACTGAAGCCCGGAACGCGGGTTGCGCTGAATCAAGATACACTCGCCGTGATCGAAGTGCTTCATGATGCATGGGATCCGATGGTGAGCGGTGCTGAAATGGTCACAAAGCCAGATATTTCCTACGATGCAGTGGCTGGTCTTGATGAGCAGGTGGAAACCGTCCGCGAAGCAATTGAACTGCCGTTGACATCGCCTGAACTCTTCCGCAAGGTCGGCATTACACCGCCAAAGGGGATTCTCCTCGTTGGCCCGCCCGGTTGTGGTAAAACCCTCCTCGCAAAAGCCGTAGCCAACCAAACAGATGCGACGTTCATCCGCATGGTAGGCAGCGAACTTGCGCAAAAGTACATTGGCGAAGGTGGACGAATGGTGAGGGAACTCTTCTCATTGGCAAAGGATAAATCGCCAGCGATTATCTTCCTCGACGAAATTGATGCCATTGGAGCCAAGCGATTAGACGGTTCTACGAGCGGTGACCGTGAAGTTCAACGCACGTTGATGCAACTGCTGGCGGAACTCGACGGTTTTGATGCACTTGAGGATGTAAAAATCATCGCAGCCACAAACCGGCCCGATATCCTCGATGATGCACTCCTGCGACCTGGCAGATTTGACCGCATCATCACCATTCCATTGCCAGATGAAAAGGCGCGCAAGGCCATCTTAGCGCTTCATATCTCAAACATGTCAACCAAACGGGTGAAATTGCAAAAAATCGTGGAAAAGACCGAAGGGTACTCCGGTGCAGAATTGAAAGCAACATGTGTCGAAGCCGGTATGATTGCCATTCGGGACAAGCGAAGTTCGGTTACCAACGATGATCTCATGCTTGCAGTGGCCCGTCTAAATGAAAAGAAATCGACTGCTGGAAACACCTCAACACCTGATCGGCTTTACAGTTGATTGGACAGGTGGCACTGTCAACATTCAAAGTCCGAGTGGGCCGAACAGGGTTCATGGACCGGATTGTCGAGTGCGTGCCAAACATCTCCGAAGGCCGCGATGAAGAAAAGATTCAGCGAATTGTCAAGGCAGCCTCTCACATCGATGGGTGTGCTGTTCTTGGGGTCGAACCAGATTCTGACTACAATCGAACGGTGATCACCATTGCTGGTTCACCTGAACACGTTTCACAAGCAGCTTTCGCCCTCGTGCGTGCTGCGATCGAAGAAATCGACATGCGCGAACACACAGGTGAACATCCTCGCCTTGGCGCAGTTGATGTGTGTCCATTCATACCGCTTCAAGGGGTATCGATGATGGAATGTGCTCAGTTGGCGTGGAACTTAGCAGAGAAGGTTGCGGCTGAATGTTTAGTTCCCACATACCTCTACGGGCATGCTGCACAGAACGAAGAAAAGAAACTCCTATCCACCATTCGCAAGGGTGAATACGAAGGATTGGAAGCACGATTGAGTGGCGGCGAAACGATGCACAGTGAAGACACACGTTACCCTGACTTTGGCTCGACAACCTGGGATGAAAAGGCTGCAAAGGCAGGTGGGTTAACCTTCGGTGCGCGAGGTATTCTTGTCGCATACAACGTAAATTTTAATGAAAAGGATGCAGTTGTGGCCAAGAAGGCAGGCTCCCTGGTACGATCCACTGGAAGATTG
>JAQXFM010000088.1 GCA_029250305.1 Candidatus Poseidoniaceae archaeon
GCTCGGCTTCTCTTTTGGCATTTGGGCTACATTAACTGGCAACGAGTCTTCCTCCACATCAGGGGCCAAAGGCCTGCTCGATGGGGCCATTGGCCTTTGTGCCGGTGGGCGAGGTGCGATGTTTTGCAGTGGCAGGCTCTCATCTTCTGTCGGAAGTGGTTGTTGTTCATCGACCCACGCCTCCATTTGAGAACTCAAGGCTTGTGTTGCTTCGATTCGATCGGATTGTGTTGTTGGTTCCCGTCCGCCAACGAGTGGAGTTGTGGAGAGCGGAGTGGCGTCGGATGAATGCTCCACTGCTCGTTGGAGTTGTTGTTCGATCCATTGCCGTTCTTCTTCTGTTGGTGGTGCACACAACGGGTGGTCGAGAATAAGATCAGGTTCTGTGAGCCAATGCCCGATTTCATGTGCCAAGATGGGGGTGAGGCACCGCGTGAGGCGATGACGAGGTTCCAATTCAAAAGTGTTCAAGTCCGTGGTGATCAACACCACATGGTCATCCATTCGTGCACCGTCGACCACATCGCGGATGAAGTCGATGGTTCGATCATCGCCGTTCATTCCAGCCAAGTATTCTACCCCCTCAATGAGGACCACGGCTCGCATGTTTTCCCACAGAAAGGCATCGATGGCCACCCTTACAGATTCGATGCTCGGATTGAGAGCACGAGGGTGCGTTCCGTTGCTCAGCCAGTTGCATGCAGCAGCGGGGAGGTTATGTTCCACGCTGAGCGCATCAACATCATGACGTGAAATGACAAGAATAGGGCGACCATGTTTCGCAAGGTGGCCTGCAAGGGTGAACAGTGAAGTTGGGTCTTGCGAATCGAGCAACAAGGCATCGCCGGGGTGGATCATACGCTCCATTCCCTCATACCGTTGCATGTAGGCCCTGCTCTTTTGTCGAATTGACTCTGGTGCTTCCACGCTGACTTCGAGTTCAGGAAGACGTTCTTCACGCCGCCAACTTCTCGGTTTGAGCTTAACATCCGACCACCATCGTTCGCCGTTGGTTTCATTGCTCTCAGTTGCTTCGAGATTGAGGTAAGCGTTTGGGTGAAGGTGGCAAATCCGTTGTGCATCAGCCGCAGGGAGTTCATGGATTGCAACAAGGGCATCGAGGGGTGCTGCATCATCTTCAATTTCGAGCAATGCTTCGAGTCCGAACACAATCGCTTCTGCCTCATGGATGGCCAGAATGGGGTGGCCTTCGACGAAGAGAATATGGCCAACACGTGGCATTTGTTCCTTTGGCTTTCGTTCTGTACGGATAAAACCAGTCGTTGCCAATTTGGCAAAATCGGCGGAGAGAAGTCGAAGCGCATCACGGTCGCCACGACGGATTTCCGTGACATCGCCCTGCGGTAATTCGACCATTTCTCACACCCCTACGGGGTGTAAGCCTGCTGAAGTGTTCTTGAAGGGTCCGCATGATTTTCTTCTGCGATAGCGGTTTGAAGCATGAACACATCGGGCCGACATGGGCGAGGCGACGGTCAACTCCGACATCGCTCTCCTCACACAAGACGAGTTAGCCCTTTGGGATGCTGGCTTGGAAGATTTCGACCATGGACGCTACTGGCATGCTCACGAAGATTGGGAAGATCTGTGGAACGCACACAAACGACGCTCGGCACCTATGTCAGAGATTTTGTTCATCCAAGGCATGATTCAAACCGCAGCATTGCTTCTTAACCATGAGCGGAAAAAGGAACGTGGCGTAAAGAACCTCACCGTTAAGGTCAATGCGAAATTGGCCGATTGGGGTTGCGTTTGGGGCATTGATGTTTCCAAGCACCTCCAAGCCATGAATGAATTTGGGCTCGATGCTGGCGTTTGGTCGTTGGATGCGCAAGCATATGCGCTCGAACGGTGCAGCAGCCGTGAAGTTCAAGATTGACGGCGTGGAGGTTGAATCATGCAGGAACAGACCACCACCCTCCCTGCGGGCATGCGACGGTTCAACGAACTGGATTTGGCGCAGCCATTCAAGACTCGCTTTTTCATGGCTACAGCCGGTGCAACAAGCATCGTGCTCATTCTTGCTTTCTTTGCCTGGAACGCATCGGGCACATTGATTCCAGCATTGCTTATGTTGGCCATCCTTCCGCTCGGCATCCGTCAATTTCACGCTCGATCTGCTATGCTCAATGTACCCCTCGCTGTTGACATGAATCACCCGTTTATGGATGAAGATCCAATCGGGTCTTCATCTGTGATGGTTCGTCTCTCTGATGGTCAATGGGTGGACATCGGTGAAGGTCGAGTCAGGTTGGCAGAGGATGACCTGCTCGGTGGCACAAACCTCGTCCGAGACAACGATGATTACACGCTCATCGGTCATTTCAGCGAATTGCCAATGAGCCATCGAGGCATCAAGAAACAAATTGTTGTCGTAAATCAAGCGATAGCGTTGAGGGATGTCGTCAATGGGGCCGAAGATACAATTGAAGATGCGAGGTCCCGCGAAACGAAAGATACGGGCCTTCTCGATCGCTCTTGGATGGAAGACCAGACAGAAATCGAGATTGAGCCAGATGGCTTGATGAGCAAATTACGGGGCGAATAAAGCGTTTTCATAGGAATATTGACCCCCCATCTTCAAAACCGTTCGCTCGGACCAAGGACTGTGACGGCACCGGCACGTTGGGGTCAAACGCTCGAAAATTTGGGCCCTGCGGAACAAGAAACATTGCTCGGAACCTCCCTTTCTCGTCGATTTACGACGCTTCCACTTTGGTTGTCTCACCCGGCAAACATAGGTGCCTTCTACGGGTTTCTTGTTGCATTGACGCTTCTTTTACCATACAGGTTTGCAGGCGAGGATACAAGCGGTTGGTTGGCCAACTGGGTCTTCCATATGTCGATCTTGATGGTTGCGTGCCTGGTCATGGGCTTTGCGTCACTTCTTCTCATCCGATGGTCGAAACGATTTCCAATGTCGCCTCCAAGACTTTTCCTCTATCCTATGCCGTTTTTGGGCATGGCGTTGCTGACACTTGGGCGAACGGACATGGTGAATGTTCCAACGGCGTTGGTGTGGTTGCTGTTACTGTTGCCCGGGCCGATGTATGTCCACTTGTCATGGGCGCCGCGATGGCGATTGCTATGCATGCTTGAAGACGGGCGGGATCCGTTCATGGGGATGGAATCGAAGCAGACCGAACCAAACGAAGACGCCGTCGCACTTGCGGGCGATGACCATGATCTTCTCTCGGTCGTTGAAGAGTACGCTGAAGAGTGATCCATCGATTGGCGAACAGCTGACTGCTCAATTCTGCAATCTGATGTAGTTGACTTGGCTCACTGCAACCAACTTTCCATTGGTATCGTAGAGGTCTGCATGGGCAAGACACATCGTTTTGCCAATTCGAACCACATGCGCCTTGCACACCACATCGGTATGGCAGGGTCGCAAAAAGCGGATGTTGAAATCGGTTGTTGCTACGTTTGCATCTGCGCCGATTTCGGTTAAAATCGACCAACAGGTCACAGTGTCAGCAATTGTTCCCAGCATGCCACCATGGAATGTTTCGAAGATGCCATCCCAGCGCTGATGGCGTGGAACTGTTGCCTCACATAGGCCTTTTTCCACTTTGAGAATGTTCATTTTGAGTGTGTCAACAATGGGAATCGAGTGAATGCGTTCGTTGAGCTGCTGCAGTTCCTGTTCGTTGAGCGTCTCACTTTCCATTTGTTCACCTCAGATAAGATCGAGTGTGGGACCAACTTTCTCAAAGAGACGCAGCACTTCATCAAGGTCATCCCTTGAGAGACCTGCGGACATTTGAGTGCGAATTCGTGCTTTATCTCGAGCAACCATAGGGAACACAATGGCTCCTGCCATGACGCCTTCTTCACCGAGGGCTCGTGTCATGGCCTTGGCCACACTTGAGTCGCCGCACATCACTGGAATGATTGGTGTCACTGAGGCACCGGTGTCAAAACCGAGGGATTGCAATTCCTTTCGGAAATAATTCGTATTTTCCCAGAGCTTGGCATGGTGTTCTGGTTCCTCCATAAGGACTTCCACAGCGGCTTTTTGTGCAGCAGCAACACCCGGTGGCTGTGATCCGGAAAGCAACCAAGATCGAGAGTGATTGAGTGCATGATTTCGAGTCATTTCAGTGCCTGCAAGAATTCCACCCTGAACACCGAGGGCTTTGGAAAACGATCCAGTCTCAAAGTCCACCTTTCCTTGAAGGTTGAATTGGGCGACAATTCCAGCGCCTTTCTCACCAAGCACCCCTTCGCCGTGGCAATCGTCGACGTACACCATGGCTCCGTACTCTTCTGCCAGAGCCGTCACTTCGTCGAGCGGAGCAATGTCGCCATCCATTGAAAACACCCCGTCGGTGATGATGAGTTTCCGTTGTGCGTCTTCATGAGCCTTCAGAACTGCTTCCAATTCACCCATGTCGTTGTGGGCATAGACCCCACGACTTGCTTTTGTGAGTCGAACGCCATCAATGATGGAACCGTGATTCAATTCATCTCTGATGACGACATCTTGTGGTCCAGTGACGAGGGTAGGAATCAGGCCTACATTCACGGTGTACCCAGCGGAATAAATCAACGAGGCTTCAACACCCTTGAATTCAGCAACCTTTCTTTCGGCCTCCAAGTGAATGTCCATGGTGCCTGCAATTGCCCGCACGCTCCCGCTTCCAGCACCGTATTTCTCGGTCGCATCGAGCATCGCTTGCTTGACTTTTGGATGGGTGGTAAGGTTGAGGTAATTGTTTGCTGAAAGCATGATGGTTGGCTTTCCGTCCATGTGGCAGCGTGGTTGATTTGGACTTTCGAGGGTCGGAGGTTCCCAGAGAAGGGATTTTTCCGAAAGGTCATCGTATCGCTCCTTCATCCATGACATGTCGCCGGGCATAGCATCGTCTCCAATATCCTGAAAGCGCCGTGCTTGATGTTCCTTTGGGTTGAGTGTGCTGATGCTTCCTTGCGACCATGCACCTCAAAAGGGAGGCGTTCGTCGCCGCACCATGGAGTTGACCGGAACGGTGAGCAGCGGGCTCGGTCGAGCCCATGTCTTCATGGCTCAACCTCACTACCAAGAGCAATTCCGTGCTTTGCTCGGAAAAACTGCTTGGCCAGGGACACTAAACGTCACGGTTGCAGGTTCGGATTTGATTTCCTACATCGCCCTTCGGAAAAAATCGGGGATTGACACCCTCGACGCATCAGCCGAAGATCGCCTTTCTGCCGAGAGCATCGATGTGAATGGGTTTGAAGCCAATCGCATTCGTGGTTTCCTACGTGATGGCGTTTCTTTTGGAGGAGCAACTGCATACAAAGCAGAATTCAAAACGGATGAGGGAAGCATCCCATGCGCCCTTCTTATTCCTGATTTGACCCGTCACATCGATGTCGTGGAAATCATCGCTGGTGCGTGCCTTCGTGAACGATTTAACCTTGAAGACGGAGCAACCGTGAGCGTACAACTCGATTGATGTTTAGCGGTGCTTAACGATGGGCAATTCGCCCAACCGTGCCCATTCGTTGTGAAGCAGGCTCTTCAATTCGTGCTTCGCAGCTTCTCTCCATCGCTTTCGCATGGTCCGCTCGACTGCGAGTCCTGCCGGTGGGGCGGAGAAACATTGAATCTTGACAGCGGTGGAATCGAGTGGAAGGTGTTCCCAATGAACGCCCCATAGCATCAACCAGTCGGGTGGTGCTACGCCAAAGTCTGCTTCTTTTTCGGGATGGTCAATCGCTTCACGCACAGCTTCTGGGCTGATCTCACCAATGCACATGCGGTGCAACGCCATCGCCGTGCGACGAACTTGGTTCCACAGAAACGCTTCACCGATAATTTCGAACCCAACCACTCGGCCATCGACACGCCATGGTGTGCATGAGAGAATGGTTCGGATTGGGTTTTTGCCCTCTTCGAGGCGGGCAAAGTTCCTCGCATCATAGGTTCCAACGAACATGGCGAGCCATTCGTTGAACACTTCGCCAGGATCTTGCCAAAATTCAATGCATTCGAGGCGGTAACGATAGACTCGATACTCCGCCATCCTGGGATTCCAATCTTCCTCCACTTCCTTGACATCGAGGAATGCGATGTCATTTGGGAGCCGATCATCAAGGGCTCGGACCATCTTTCGAGGTGTCAATGCAGTCCAGAGTTCCTTTTCGATGCGCACAACGCCACCGTTCACTCGCACATGGACACCAGCATCGGTGCGACTGGAGAGCACGAGGTTGTGACGCTCATCTTGAGGGTCGAGCCATTTTAGACTTCGAAAGACGCGTATGAGTTCACCCTGAACGGTTGAAACATCGGGTTGAATTTGGCTGCCATGGTAGGCATCGCCCAAGTATCCAATGCGGAACGCCAAACGAACGGTGGAGCCGTCCGTCATGCGAACACCTCACTCATCGGATGAGAGCATCTCAATGGCTTCTTCTGGGGAGTAGCCTAAGCCACCAACAGCCCACATCAAGGCTTGCTTAAGCCAAGGTTGAACCATTGGGTTCTTTTTTGAAGGGTCCATGACTTCGATGGCGTCAACGATGTTTCTGCTTGCATTGAAAAGCACTTCATCGGTTGGAATGTCATTGAGTTCGAGCTTCTTGGCATAGCGTTGGAATTCCTTGACAGCGACGGGAATTCGGCGACATTCGAGTGCGAATGTGGCAAAATCAGCGATGTATTCCTCGTTTTCCTCATCAAGTTGCATGGCTTTCTTGTAAGCCATCATGATTTTCCCACCAGGGATCACATCGTCTTGTGCTTCCATGTTCTTCATGTTTGCAAACTCAGCGTACATGTGGTGGACTTGGGCGTTTTTCTTGTGTTGCCCCATCTTTGCGTCAAGGTCGGCAATTGCGCCATCAAGGTCGCCGTTGCGTAGCATTTCAATTGGTTCTTGGAGAATTTCGTCATTGCTCATGTTCATCGCCTAATGTATGCCGGTGTGTTCGGTCTTTTCAATCACTCGTTTGAGCGGTTGGAATTTCAATCCTCTGAAGCGGCTGCTACAATGGTGTCCTTCAAATCGCTTAGGAGGTGAGATTGACTGTTTTTCTTGTGCATTTCATTGAGGAGGCCCTTTGCCTTCTCCCACTTGCGAATGTTGTACATGCAGTGCTTAGGATCGGGTCGAACGGTGCGGATGGTTCGCTGGTAAGTCATGATGCCCACTAGGGTTCGAATCAGACCTTTGCCAGCCTTTTCAGCTGCGTTGTCGTTTTCGTTCTCTTTGGTACCGGGAATGGTGTGGTTTACGACAGGAACATTCGACTCTTCGACAATGCCTACACCCGAATCAGTAAGAACGGTGACGGTTGCAAATCCAAGAATTGTGCCCATCGGTGAGCGTTGGACAACAACTTCAGAAATGCGATCAAAAAGGATGCGTCGATGGGAGCGAGAGAGCAAAAAGCTGTGCTCAAAGATGATTGCATCGCTGGTGATGGCGTAGTGGAAACTTCGTTGGAAGTAAAACACCAAGGCGGTGTAAATGGCCACGAAGACACTACCAAACAAGAGCGGCTGGTAATCGGGGATGATTCCTCCGACGCCCTCATCCATGAACAAATTGGTGATGAACAGCAGGATGTCATCAACAAGAGCAATCGATGGTGCAAGTGACACGATGAGCAAGCCTACGGTCACCCAACGACCTGAGGTTGATACATTCATCAGCCGGTTCATCCATGTGACGAAGAGCATGACAGCGGTTAAGCCAAACGAGCCGCTTGTGAACAAGGCGGTCGCCAAGAGGTCCACGAGAAGGTTCTCACTCTCCGTTCCTGGTTCGAGTTCAAACATGACGTGAATGGCTAAAACGAGGAGTCCAAGGGCGTAAAGGTTGAGGAAAGCAAAGGTGCTTGGGCGCTTGGTAAGCAAGATTTCTTCTCCTGCAATAATGCGGAATTTCTTCCCCAATTTGGCTTGGTCGGCAGCGATTTTTGCTGCCTCGTTGGCCTTTGTTTCCGCCAAAGCAGCCGCTTCGGTTTCGGTGTCAGCAGTGGTGGTTTCCTCGCTCATAGCAATTGCTCCAATCGATTGGTGGCCGGGCAAACCAAATAAGACCTTGCCTCCATGCATCGGGTTACTTATCAAAAACTGATGTCGCAATCGGGCTTCATTCAGTGGAGCAGGCCCCAAGAATGCTCTGCATTTCCACGTGCCCACTTGTAATCCGTTTCCTTTCGAATTCCATGCTCATCGATGATCCTTAGCTTTTCGAGTTGGAGTGGGTATTCGTTGTATGTAAGATGCGAAGTGAGCCCCCCTCTCGTTGGTTGATTGAACGTCCAGTGGGCCCTTTCGATGGCTTGGACAGTGAGTTCGATGACCGTACGGCCGTTCCACATTTTGATGTTGAATTTCGGGAGGGGGGCGCCGGGCGAGTGGCCGTGCTTGCCTTCGCTTCGGTCCGAACCTACCTTTTCGACGGTGACATGCGTGAATTTCTCACTCCGTCGGTGCTTTCCGTCATGGAACAGTCCGCCTTGAGATAATCCAATATGGCCGAAATCTCTTCGTTTCCACGGACGGTTGTCCCTCGCGGTGACCGTGAACGAAAGGTGCGGTAGGAACCAATCAATGTAGGAGCCATCGTCGAGGTGAAGAACGCCCCAGTACCACGGAACTGAAGGTGCTTGGACACTGACTTTTTGGAAGTAAGCCGTCCCGTTAACTGCTTCTCCATCGAATGTCCCCGCGGCTTTGGTACCGTGCAGGCGCAAGATATCATAGCCCATGTTTGCAGCATAGGTCGCGGTGGCTTCTCTTGCCGTTGACATAGCACTGTTCCATGGAGTGAGTTTCAATCGCATTTCCTTTGGCACCATTGGGTGAGCGGCTTCTTGATCGGTGGAGAGATTAAGCCAAAATTCACTCAAATCGCTTTTCAGACCCATGCTCATGTCTTCTTCCAACAACGGGACAACTGCACCGCCTCCTTTGCCAACTTCGCTCTGATCAGCGGGCCATTTCGGATGTGTGTCTGGCATGGCTACGATTCTGCAAATCCGTTGGATGACTGGTTCATGCATCTGCGTGCCGTCAAACCACCAAGCGCAGACCATTCCATCAAGCGCCATGCCATCATGTTCGTCGAATCCCGGACGGCCTTGAGGCGTCCAAGGCATGCCGTTGACCTCGACCAACGGATTGTCTTTCGTCGACCAGAGAACCATCAATTGCCGTCCGCTTGGCTTTCCATCAGGATCATCGAGCATGACCAGCCACCACCACCAATCCCACGTAAGGTGATGCAATGGTGGACGGTTTTGCAACCTCCACATGGTCGATAGGTCGCCTGCAAAGGCGGGCATATCCTCGCTCATTCGATTTCCTTCCCTTTGAAGATGGCACCGCCAACCAACCAAAACACTGCGCCCTGAACAAGAAGAACCACTGTTGCGAACACCGCTGAAACCAAGCCTGAACCTCCGACGCCGGGCTCAGAGTAAAAGAAGTTCAACGCATTGCTGGTCGACCAGATGAGGCCAAAGTCCTCCATCGTTTGACCTTGTAAGATGAAGAGTTCCATGTTCGGCCACACAATGACCGCTGCAGCATCGACAATCATCAATGCCCAACCAATCACAGAAAATCGAAGAATGGCCGCCTCAGGTGCGCCCATCGATACAATGCACATTCCCAGTTCCCATGCTGCAAACGGAATCGCCAAAACAATGCCAAACCTCCACATTGTTCCAAGGGCACAAAACAGCATGCCGTAGACAAACGATGCCATCATTGTAGCAAAAATGATGGCCAGCCATACGCCTAGATCCTGGAACCGGAAAAAGCCGTCACTTGGCCCGATGAATCCTGATATCAGGGCGAACAAGAGGCCAATTGCGATGAAGTATGGCCAGACGATTCCAAGGTAGCCCAAAATTCGATAGAGGAATACCTCAGTCCTTGCAATTGGTTTTGCAAGCATGAAATGCATGGTACCGTCGTTCATTTCTTCACGGATTAATCCCGTTGCGAGGAAGAGCGGTAAGAACATTCCAAGGAGCAGCACGAAGCCCATTTTTCCGATGCCAAGCACGAACGCCATGTGGGACGCTTCAGCAGCGTAGGCTGCATCATCAGGATCTTCGTCGACGTATCGATCAGCGTCAACATCCCAATCGCCTTGGTACTGATTGTACCTGAGTTCAATGTCGCAAACGATGCCGTTGCCGTTGGTGTCTTTCTGTGAATTTGTTCGGTCTGATTCTCTGCAATCACCATCATCGTCGTACCCCGTGGATTGCGCTGAAGCGGTGCCGCTGATGCTGATGTCAAATCCGTCTTCATCGATGTAATTTGATGCGGGTTCGGGCTCGATGGATGGCCTCAGAAGACCTGGATTCGATGTGGCCATGTATGGGTCTGTGCCGTACTTATTCTCTTGGCCAGTGGGGTATCCATCTCCATCAGGGTCCTCACTGTCGCCATCGTTGTCGATGGACTCGAACCCTGTCGACATGACGTCGACGTAGATCAACAGCACCAAAGAAATCGCAACCAAGCCAACGCCGAGAACCACCCATGTGGATGCCTTCGTTCTGTATTGGCGCATTGTAAATTCGGTAATTGCTGCCGCCTTTCTGTCCAATGCACGATAAATGGTGTTTGGTTTTGCTTCCATCACAATCCACCGCCTGATGTGAGGTAGCCAAGAATGGAGGCGAGGTCGTCATCGGGGTTGTCGATGGTGTGGATTCGGTGCCCATTGTTGACAATCGCTGCTGGCAACTGTGCATGGATCGCCCCAAGGTTATGAGTTTGAATCGAGAGATTTTTCTTGTCTGGGAACGAAATGCCGTACACTTCATCCATGTCGATGACATCCTTTGCCAGTGCCTTTGCATCGTCGGCTTCAATTGTGATTCTGTGAGGGATCTGGTCGAGTTTTTCTCGAATGGCGTGCAAGTTCCCAAGCGCAAGCAGGCGGCCATTGTGCAGAATGACAATTTGTTCAGTGATGCGCTCGATTTCCTGTAAGATGTGGCTGCTTACAATGACGGTTCTGCCCATGCGCCCCAATTCACGAATCACGTTCATGATGGTCGTGCGAGCGAGGGGGTCGCAGCCTTGCAATGGCTCGTCAAGAATTATCAGTTCGGGGTCATTGACAAGTGCGTGGGCGATCTTAGCTCGTTGCCTCATTCCCTTCGAATACTGTCCGATTTTCTTGTGGGCAACATCGGCGAGTCCAACGAAGTTCAACACCCGGTCGGCCTCGAGCATCGCTTCAGCTCGTGTCAATCCGTTGAGCCGGGCAAACGTGGAAACAAATTGGTGGGCAGTCATCCAGTCGTACATTTTTTCATGCTCAGGTACAAAGCCGACTCGTGCATATGGCGCAGGGTTCTTCCAGGGGTCAGTACCAAACAAGCGAACCTTTCCTTGGCTTGGTTTGAGTTTCCCCATTAAGAGTTTGAACATCGTCGACTTCCCAGCACCGTTCATTCCTAGCACGCCAGTAACACCGCCGTTGAGTGCCATGGTGATGTTCGAGAGTGCGAAAATCCGACCATATGATTTGGAGACCCCCTCCAAGAGAACGGCTGGAGCCGAAAGGTCTGGCTGCCAGGCTTGCGTCTCGCCCTTTCCCTCTTGGTCGAAATCTGGCATCACTCTCGGGTCACCTCCATTGATGATACCCGTGCACTGAGCGTGTAAAGGGCAATGCCGTTCATTGCCACCAATGAAGCGAGGGACCATGTCCATGAGTATTGGTCGTAGGTTGGTTGCGTACCGATGATGGTTTGGCCAACATGGGCCATGCAATCGTAGGG
>JAQXFM010000134.1 GCA_029250305.1 Candidatus Poseidoniaceae archaeon
TGAAGTGGCTCCCGTATGCATCAACGAGGTAGCCGCGTGGCTTTGATGCATCAAAAAGGTCTTCAAGTCGGTTTGCGATGACCGCCGTCATTCCAGCCTTTTCGATTTGAGCGGTGGCACGGTAGATGAGATCTTTCTGCTTAATTCCGGATTCGAGTTTGAAACCAATACGGACGGCGTTTGCACAGGTCTCTTTGAGTGCCATGATGTGCTTTTCACTCTCGATCAAATTGACATCAAGACCGCCCTGTTGGCTGGCGATTTTTCCCTCTGCAGGGGCCGCAACCACATAATCGAGAACGGCCGCAGCGTGAATCCAAGCATCGATGGTGTCGTTGGAGAGCGCTTTGAGTTCTGCCAGCATGTCTTTTGGTTCTGGGGCACGAATGACAAGCGGCAGCCACTCAGGTTGTTCAGCAGTTGTGATTCCAGCGACGCATGTTACGTCGTGACCATGGCGATGGAGGTCGTTCGCAACTGCAAAACCTGTTGTTCCGCTGCTGTAATTTTGCACAAATCGAACATCATCGATGGCAGAACGGGTTGCTCCGAGGGTGATGACAATTGATTTTCGGTTTGGTTGGGTTGCGTTGAGAAGATGGCAGAAGGTGGCGACGATGGTCTCATGGGCTGGTGTTTTGCGCTTGCCTTCGGCTTCCTCGCCCCACAGCACATGAATTCCATGAGCACGTGCTCGTTCGACCAATTCATCAGTCACAGGATCGTTGGCCAAGTCAATGTGCATGCTTGGGACCATCATCACCGGAGTGCCTCGACTTCGTGCCACGCTCAAGGCCATTAGGAGCGGGCCGTTTTGTAAGCCATGGAGATAGGACGCAAGGGTGTCTCTGGTTGTTGGCACAACGAGGACTGCATCTGCGGTGTTGAGTGCCTCCATGTCGCCATCCCAATCTGTGATGACCTCTCCTTGAGTCGCCCAACGAACGGCCAGCGGGGTGATGATGCGTTGAGCAGCAGCGGTCATGATGACGGTGATGTCTGCACCTTGCCGGCGCAGTTCTCTTGCAAGACGCACGGTGTCGACGGCTGCGATTCCACCTGTTACGCCCAACACAATGCGTCGACCAGCAAGGGCGCTGCCTTGCATTTCGACGTCAGTATCGCGAACCGCCATGGTTCTGCCACCGTGCACACGGACATGATTGCTTCGGCGTGTGCCTTTCTCATTGCGTCGGCGAAAAGCATAGCCTCAAGTTGGGCAGGTCTGTGGGGGAATCATGGCGGGCAACCGTGGAGATGAACTGGTGGTTGCTGGTATGCGACCTCAGAGTTTCCTTGGTACCTCCAACCCCTACGACCCTGTTCATCGTGGAACCGTGCTCATTCTTTTCATCGACAGTTTGATTCTCCTCTTTGTGACCTATGCACTCACCAACATGCTCGCATCTTCGATGGTGCAAATCACGACCGGTATTGGCGCCGGACTCCTTACGATGAACTGGCTTGCGTATCGAAGGAAATCTAAACTTGCGTATTGGATTGCCCCCATCATTATCGGATTTGCAGCCTTGTTCTTCTTTTTCGAGGCTGTAAGCATGCTTTACATTGGTAGTTACTTGTTCGCCTTTTTGATGATTTGGGCCTGCTTTGGCTCGGTTCGACGGGTCCTCACACACTTCCATTCAGGCTACCGTCATGCATACCACAACACGACTGAAGTGATTCCAGACCTCCCGCTTGAAACTGGCGAAATGTACGCAGCGTGCCCGACCTGTCTTGCTGTGCTGGCCATTCGACCAGCCATGCTTCATTCGACCGACCGTTGCCCACATTGCCAGAATCAACTCGTGAGCAATGAGCTCAGCTCGAAGTATGAGCAAGAATGATTCGACCAGTCCAGTCGTTCAGAACTTAGGCTTGACGAACACGGTGGTCGTGTTCTCCATGTCGATGTCATCTTCGTCATCATCGTCATCGATGATTTCCTCTGATGCCTCGACCTTCGCCTTTTTCGACTTGGTCGGAGCAGGGGCACCGCCGGATCTTTTCTCAAGACGGTCAATTTGCTTCTGCATCATTTCGAATTCGATTTCCATGTCGTCCATCAAATCACGCATTTCTTCCATGCGTGTGCTGAGCCTTCCTGTCAACTTCTTGAGTTTACGCAACGTACGTTCTTCGCCCATCATCATCCCTCTCTCTTTCCCATCGGATTGGGTTGTGTGTCTCAGCGAGTCGCTAGGGTAAGGGAAGACCACATTTCTTCTGGGACTTCCATAGCCAATCGAAGGCCACCCATTGCACCGAGTCGAACTGGATCGTCGACAACGTGAACATTGACATCGCCCATGTCGGACAAGCGTCGTTCGATCATTGCGCCGAGACCCTTGATTCCTGAGCCGCCGCCAGCGAGGACCATGTTTCGTCGGAACTCGTCGTGGTATTCAGGATTCGATCCGGAGATGAGTTGCTTTACATTCTCGACGATAGGATCGACGATTGCTTCGCATGCTGCTTGGATGCAATCGGTAATGTCGAGGTTCATGGCCTTTCCATCGATGGAGAAGTCGACCATGATTGGGTTCTCAGGAGTGTGAGTTCCAACAAAGGAGTACTGTTCCTTCCATCGGCGAGCCATGTCCTTGGTGATTTGGGCACCGTTGAATTTGGATTGAATGTTCTTGATCATTTCTCGGTCAATGAAGTCGCCAGCGTGGCCGGTGTGCATTTGGTCGTCAGGTCCAGGGATTGTTCCGTAGACACGGCAAAGGTCAGCCGTTCCTGCACCGATGTCAATGACGAGGGTGTGCTCAATCATGTCAAGAGCGTACGCAACTGCGAACGGTTCAGAGATGATCATTGCAGCGTTGACGGAGCCAGCTGCAGCGTCGAAGATTGCGGTCTTGTCAACGTAGGATGCTTCAGCAGGTGCACCGATGACGGCAACCACTCGGTCGTATTCTTCAGGGTCGGACAGACCGATGAGGTGGGTGATGAAGTGGGCAATGAATTCCCGGTCTTCTTGGGTGTCCTTGATTACACCGAGTTCCAGTGGTCGGAAAAGGTTGAGTGCGAGTCTGTTTTTGAGGGCTTCTTCACCGAAAAGAACGTCTCGCTTTAGGAAATTTCGTGCAATTGGATCTTTTGGGGTTCCGATCACAGTCAATTCTTCTTCTTCATGACTGTCGGAGGAAACCATCACAGAGCGGAAAGTTCCCAAGTCGATTCCAATGTACAGTACTTGTTCTGCCATGCCCTTCCCATCGCGACCTACCTTATGAAGAATACCTCGCTGTTGAGCGGTCTTCACAGGCGATTTAGGAGGTTCGAAGGACTCTTTCCATTGCTAGTTCGGAGACGTTCTGATTTGAGGTCCCCCGTCGTTGAGGGCTAGATTCAGCACCAAGATTCGCAAGTTTGGCAATACCAAGCCGCATATTCGGGGTATAATGGTGCCATTCCTCCACACCCTGTGCATTCCTTGAGTGCTTTATCACCACAAATTTCCATGACCATCTGAATGTGGTATACATCGTCGATGCCGAGTTGTTGACGCATGGACCACAACAATTGATCTTCGCTTGGTGAAATAATTCCATCTTCGAGGACAAGTTCGACAACGCTTCGATAATCTTCGAAATCCCGTACATCCCTTGCATCGAGCACCACGCCATTCTTCTCTGCTACGATGTCAGTGCCGCCTGGGTCGTCGACAAACAGAACCAATGATGCTGCCTTGAGTGTGTCGTCGCGTAATTCGAGCGAAATACGGACGCCTTCGAGGGTTGCATACACAAGGCTGGAGTTGGTGTTGATGACATTGGTGATTGAACGTGCCGTGTCCGCAGCGCTTCGCCCTCTGCGCCATCCGTTCGGGTCAGCGACGTTAAATTCGTAAAATTCTGTTCCTTTTCCCGGATACTCAAGCCGAATTTCTTCGCCACCATCGAACTCATTAGCAACAATTGTGAGGGCGGCAACTTCAGTTGAGACAATGTTGTCATCATCATCGAAATTGATCATCAGAGGCTTTCGGTCTTCAGTCGCTGTGTTGAAGTGCCCTTTCATGCCAGACATCCATTTGTCTTCCAAGCGACCAAGGGATGCTTCCTGTTCCTCGGAAAGGTTGGAATCGACGCCAAGCACACCAGCAAGACTTCCTGAAGCAATGTCTTTTTTGAATTCCTCAATCATTTCTGCATCTTGGCGGTAGGTTGGCGGCGGGACCCGTTCAGACTGCTCAACATAATCTGGATCGGCCCATTCGTGGTTGCATCCAACGCACATGAGGTAGCCTTTCATCGTTGACGACTGGGCTTCACCGCCGCACCGTGGGCAATCGCCACCCTCGGTGTATTCGAGGTTCTCGACAGCATCGCGTCGACCTTTCCGTATGTTCCCAAAGCCTGCCATAGACGGGCGAGG
>JAQXFM010000156.1 GCA_029250305.1 Candidatus Poseidoniaceae archaeon
ATCGGATCCTAACACCAAGGCGGCCCTTCCGTCCCTCCTATCTGGCGACACACCTCACGAAGCACTGCGTTGGTCATGGAAAACAGTGAAGCGAGAATGGAACATACTTCATGGCGAAGACCCTCCTTCGCGACCAGCACCAAACCAAAACCAACGCACGTTGTTTGATGCTTGACCGTTGTTTGGTTCCACTCAATTGATGAAGGGAAGGCGACAGCACCGAATGAGTCCCATGCCTTGGTCACCAGATGAAGCAACCCTTGCTGCGTTCCGACATCTCGCATTGCAGAACGCCATCGAGTATGAAGGAAAGGCGGCACCAGGTTCCGTGATTGGCCGCCTCATGGGAACACGGGCAGACCTTCGCCCACATGGAAAAATCATTTCTCCGCTCATTGCAAAAGCAGTGGCTGATGCGAACGCAATGGCTGCAAGCGAGGGCCTTGATGCACTCCGGGACATTCTTTCAGAGGAAGCACCACACTTGCTCGAAAAGCGTGAGAAAAAAGAACGGAGGGTCGGACTTCCTGAATTGAAGAATGCTGTGAAAGGCAAAGTGGTCCTCCGTTTCGCACCCAACCCAAACGGCTCCCTCAGTTTCGGGCACGCCAGAGGGATTGTCATCAATGGGGAATACGCAAAGGAGTGGGATGGAGAACTCATTCTTCGATTTGACGATACCGACACCGTCGTCAAACCTCCACTTCCGCAAGCCTATGAAGACATTCCAAAAGAGGCAGAATGGTTGCTCGGCTATGCACCTCATCGCATTGTCATTGCGAGTGACCGAATCCCGCACTACTATGAGCATGCAGAACAAATGCTTCAGGAAGGATTTGGATATGTATGCCAGTGTTCTGGCGAGGCATTCAAAGTATTCAGAGTCGAAAAAACCGAGTGCCCATGCCGTCCAAACTCTCCTGATCACAACATGGATTTGTGGGGGAAAATGCTTGATGGGACATTCAAACCTGGCGATGCAGTTGTTCGTGTCAAGACAGATATGACGCTAAAAAACCCGGCATTGAGGGATTGGCCAGCGCTCAGAATGCAAGACACGGCGAACCATCCACACCCTCGGCCGGGCGTTGGTTCAACATACCGCGTTTGGCCATTATTGGATTTTCAGAGCGCTGTTGAAGATCACCTCCAAGGCGTCACGCACATTATTCGTGGAAAGGATTTGATGGACTCGACGAGGAAGCAGACTTTGTTGTACGCTCACTTCGGTTGGTCCTACCCCGAAACCATGTATTGGGGCAGGGTCAAAGTGCACGAGTGGGGAGGTTTTTCGACCTCGCAGATGCGAAGGGACATCGAGGCAGGCGCCTTTACTGGATGGGACGACCCTCGCCTGCCAACCCTTCAGGCACTGAAGCGCAGGGGCATCACATCAGAAGCACTCCGAGCCTTTTGGGTTGAACTTGGCGTTACGCAGAAAGATATCTCTGTGCCGCTTTCAGCACTCTTTTCTCACAATACGAAGCAGATTGATGATGACGCCCCCCGACTCGCATTCATTCGAACGCCGGTTGAAGTTCACCTCGCAGGCGACCACCCCGCACAGGTGGAAGTTGATGTTCATCCAAATCATGCTTCAATGGGGAAGCGCACCTTCACCTTTGAGCCTGCAACGGTGTGGCTTGAAGAGGAAGACATGGCGAAAGGTAACCTCCGTCTGAAGGGCTTTGCCGATCTGGAAATCGAAAAGCAATCAGCAACCGTGGCATCGATTGAGCGAAGTGACCAACGACCCATTGTTCACTGGTTAAGCGAGACGCAAAGTTGTGAAGCCACATTGATTGTCGCCAAGGATGGCGAGATTGTTGAGCATAAGGGGCGAATGGAGCGCCATGACTACCCAGAGGGCACCATGGTTCAGTTGGAAAGAATCGGCTATGGCCGAGTGCTCGATGCGACCACAATTTTGTTCAGCCACTCCTGAGTATTGACAAAGGAAGGCTCATAGAGCCAATGCCTCGTCTTGAGAACATGGCCAAGACAGTCGCTGACTTGAACCTCGATGATGAACACATCACAATCGGCATCGAAGATACAATCCAAGAAGGGGCACGTCGAATGTTGAGTATTTCTGGCGGCATTGTTGTCGTACTCTCAAATGACAACAAAGTGCGTGGTGTTCTTGGGCACAATCAGTTCTTGAAAGCCATGGCGGAATCCGCTGATGCAACCACCTCGACATGTGCCGAATGGATGGAAATGGATTTCCTCCAAGTCCAACAGGAAGATACGCTCAAACATGTGTTGTCGGAAATCAAAAAGCGTTCGCCACAAGCTGTTGTAGCCGTAGATGCAAACGATGAATTCTGCGGATACTTTTCCCCAAGTGATTACCAGGAAGCAAGCAACTTGGTGA
>JAQXFM010000161.1 GCA_029250305.1 Candidatus Poseidoniaceae archaeon
GACTCGCTGAAGCACGGCTTCTTCCGAATCCAATCCTTCGACAAAAAGCCGCTCCATCTGGCTGATTTCCCAATCCATGTATCCTGGTTGGTACACAGGGTCTTCGGCAGCGCTTGCAAAGCCCCCGAGGGTCATGCATGCCAGCAGCGCCAGCAAAGCCATGGCTGCGAAGCGCTTGCGCATGATGAGACGAATCGGTTGTGGTTCATGAAGACAATGGCCGAAGTGATTCACCCATTTGCATCAAACGACGAGGTAATTGACAAAGAAACTCATCAGCATGAATCCGAAGGTGATGGAAATACCGTTGACGCCACCCTTTGTGAGGAAGCCTCGGTTCTCCAACACTGCTCCAAGCAGGCTGTCCATTTGGCATCCAAGCCACCCAATGATGATCACGGCTGCGCTGAGCGTGAGACCAATCTGAATGTCAGTTGTCCCTGTGGTGAGGTACCATGCCGGGAAACTAAGCAGGCCGATGAGGCCAGATCCAACCAGGGCAGCGATTTGTCCACTTGGGGAAAACCCGCCATTGATGCCAGCATCACATCGCTTGAAGGTCGTGATCATGCGGACGTTGTCATCCATGCAGCCTATTTCACTGGCAAAGGTATCAGACGCGGCAACAGCCACTGCTGCACTGAACATCCAGAGTCCAGTTTCCCACTCTTCAGTGACAAAGGCGAAGATGGCAACGATGCCGGGAAGGCCACCGTTGGCGATGACGTTGTCGTAACTTCGATGTCCATCATCAGATTCAGACATGCCGCGTTCAAGTTTCTCATCAAAGCGCCACTTTGTCGCTTTGTGAGCAGAGAGTAAGAACCCGAGCAGAATCAGCAACCACGTCCAATGGCCGAGCGCTCCGACGGTGAGTCCGAGGATTGCAGCAGCAAAGACACCCGCTCGGTCAAGCATTTTTGCTCGAGATGAGACGATGACAAGGCCAAGGATGACCACGGCAGTGACAAGGACATTGCCTTGATTTGGCCCGGCCGTGAACACATCCATAGCATTCCCTCAAGAGGAATCGGGCGTCCACCCCCTCAAAGGTGCTTTCCCTGTTTCGATAGCCCTTTTTGCTGTTTTCAGCGTGTTCTTTCAGTAGGCGTAATCAAGCAATACAGAGGCGAGAATCCGCCTCGAGACCTGCCACAAGGCGAAAATTAAGAAAAAGATCCATCCAAAGATAAGAAGGAATTGGGCGGCCCAATGAATGTCGGCGGTGAGAAGGCCGATTCCCCACGAGCTACCGTTCCAAAGAGCATGGCCAAGGATGGCAAGGCCAATGCCCATCAGGGGCGTGGTTGGCAGTTGAATGCCATCCTTTGGCGAACTGCACAACCATCTTGGGATCATAATCGGGGGTTGAGGGGCGTTTGATGCCGACAACACTTGACCGCTTTTTTTGTCAACCAACATCCACTGCTTGACTTCTGATGTTCCTTCCTGCCTTGGCTCGTGGTGAAGAAGCGGCGCTGGACGACGCAAGGTAAGGTGGCATCCGATTGCGTAACCGGAAATGGCAGTCCAAACGCCGTGGCCTGGGATGCTGCCGATGCCCCTGATGATTGAAGTGAATCCGAAGGTGATTGAACTCGCTTCAAGGGCTCCAAAGGTTGACAAAATGTAGGTCATGTTCTCCAGCAAAGCAAACCCAAGGCCCACCGTGAATCCAATTTGGAACCCACGGCGCGGTGAATCGATGAACCGAGCCAGTGCATAGACGGCAGCGGCTTTGCACAATTCTTCACCAACAGGCGCAGAGACCATCAAAATCAACCCATAGCCAAGGCTTGTCTCGCTGGCCATGCTTAAGCCCAAGAAGTCGATGATCACCGGGGATATATTGGAATTAATCATGATGGCGGGGACCGTCGAAACCATGCCTGCAATCAGCATCCATTCTGCCAAGCGGCGCGAGGTTTGCAATCCAAAGTAGTGCGTTAATGTGGCCCACCATGCGAACACCGGTGTGGAAAAACCGATCAAATATGCAGGTATGGCCACCGCAACGAACAACAGTGCCGTCAATGGTGTGAATCCAAGGATTAGGACTGGGAACAGGCAGACGCAGGATGCAAAAACGCCGCCAAAAAACAACCACCAGAGGGCTTTCCTTGAAGGCATTTCCAACGGAGCCGAGTCATGCACCACATGGTGAACCACCTGAATGGGTTGTGGGGATTGTAAGACATCGTCTTGACTCATCATGTGAACCATGCTACCGCTCGAGTGGGGGATGGCACGAACGAGGTGGGTGAGGCGAGGTCTTCGAAGGAATGCCATGAGGGCAAGCACAGGGATGGAGCACAATGAACTTGCAAATATGAGCCAAGGGTCGCTTGGTCCTAACGTACCGTTGAAGTCTGCATCGATGAGTCCAGCGAGGAAAAGCGGGGCCATGTTGGTGATGAGAAACAGCAGGCCGACGAGTCCAAGCATGGACCGAACGGTCTTCCACGGTTTCGAAGTGTGAGCTAACACGAGGTCCGAAGGTGCAGGCGAGAGCGGTACGAGCGGTACGCCTTGCATGGCCGAAGATAGGTCGCATTGCTTTCAATGCTTACCCGACAGGGTCCCGCTCAGTTCGCCCATCACTCGTCACTAAGATAAATCAGCAGTCGGCTTAAAGCATTCATCATTGCGGGGTTGGCGCTCTATTCTCCCCCACATGAATCCACCGGCGGATGCGGTTGAGATAAACACGCCTTCAATAAGAATACGACAGAGCAGTGAATATGTCACTGATGGCATCGTTCTTTGCTCCACGCACCGATCATCGTGGATGGTCAACGCCAAGCGAAGCGGCCCGTCTGTTCTTCTTGGTGGCCACCATTGGCGTTGCCATTTGGGCGTGGAGGGCCACCACAGGCAACATTGCGATGTGGTTCGGATTGACTTGTTTGGTCGCCACA
>JAQXFM010000163.1 GCA_029250305.1 Candidatus Poseidoniaceae archaeon
CTTGCTGTATGAAGCAGAACAGGACCTCTACTTCAACCTTGAAAGCGACGTGAATGGCACCTTCGCAGGATATGTTCCAGCTGGTGATTGGGTCGCCATTGTGGCACCGTTCATCGCCAACGAGAACGCAACTGAAATTTTGCGAGCACCACTGACCATTGGGGCCAACTCCAGCACTCGAACTGGTCTTGAGTATTCCACTGTGGAAACTGTTGAGGTTATGTTCCAACTTCAAGAAACTGCAAGTGGAAACAACATGAGCAACATCCGTGTGACCGCCGTTAGCCATGATGGCTACGGAAACATCACCCTGACCAAGTCCAACGAAACCGGAATGGTCAGCGAGTCGATGATGCCAGGTACATGGAGCCTCTTCCTCAACGAGACAGCGCCACAACGGCACTGGATGATGGACACCTCTGGAGCTCCATTCACCACAGTTGATGCTACCAATGGCTCATTGGACCTCGGTACAGTCAACGCTGATCTTGAAGTCGAGATTGGTGGAAAGGTCTTCTGGGACTTGAATGAAGATGACACTCCTGGGTTGAGCGAAGGTGTTGAAGGATTCCTCGTGGAGATTTCGGGTGCTGATTCTGGCGTCGATACCAACGTAACCACCGATGAAAACGGTGTTTGGTCGCTCTTCGTCCCTGTTGAAGACAACTACACTGTCACAGCAAGCAAGGAAGGCTTCGACACAGAATCGTACAACCTCAGCAACTCCAGCGCCTACCCAGTCGCTAACGACCCTGAATCCCATGATTTAGAAGTGATTGCAGGGAACGTAGCAGTTTCTGGAAACGTGACTGACATCAACGATGCTTCTCGGCTCGATGGTGCTACAATTGTTCTCTACCCAACCTTGGACGCCGTCCGTGACCCTGTGACCCTCACAGGAACACTTGTCGACGATGTCCTCACGTGGGATGCAAACATTGCCCCTGGTGAATGGATTGTAGTCATCACTGAAGCAAACGCAGGTGAGAACGGCGGCGGTGTCGCTGTTGGCTTGCTTGACGCAACAATCGCAACTGGCGCTACTCTTGATATGGAAATGGCGCTCGGTGGATGGGTTGACCTCGATACCACTTGGGATGACTTTGAACTCGGGACACATCACGCAGGATCTGCTGACAGTGGCTATGGCATGATTGAGGAGGCCGTGGAGATTACCATCACCATCGGCGATGATTTGGCTTGGAACATGCCTGTTAGCGCAGACGGAACCTTGACACTGCTCATGCCCGCTGATGCTATCGACTTCGATTCGACCTTCGTCACCATCCAGCACGATGACATGCTCGAAATGGAATACATTGCTGGAAGCAAGACTTCGGTCGGCGAGGGACGTTCCCCTGTTACCATGTCCTACACACGCTCCATCAACTCTGACAGCAGTCTTACGATGGTGAACAGCACGCTCGTGAACGCAACGGTCATCGACGACATCTACACCGATTTGATGGCGCAAACCCTCGACGAGGGCTACAAAACCATTGAATTCGATCTTGATGTTGCCTACGATGGAACGGAATTGAGCGATGTCTTCACTGTGACTGGATCCATTGGCGTTGCACCAGACAGTTCACTCTGGTCTGTCGAATTCTACAACGGAACTGACTGGGTCGACTCCTATGATTTGACCCTCGGTGTTGGTGCAAATGCAAGCGATGACAGTGTCGACAAGACCGCTACCATCACTGCACGTGTTCACCTTGCCAACCAGTCGGAAGCATGGAACCTCGAAGACGCTCACATGGTGAAGGTGCGCATGAGCACCAGCACCGGCGAATCGAGCGAAATTGCTGTGAATGTTCAGGTTCCACAATCCTATGGATTTGAAATCACAGACGAGCAAACCGAACTAGGAATTGCTGAGGGGTCCTCACGACAATTCAGCTTCATGTTGACCAACACTGGAAACGGTGACGATTCGTTCACCATCCAATTGGCTGACAACATTCCAGAAGGATGGGAAGTGACACCTATGCAATCAGTGGTCACCATCGCTAAGGACGACATGCGCTCACAGGCATTCACCGTCTTCGCACCAAGCACATGGGACGGCGTCTCTAAGACCGTGAGTGTGACCGTAACAAGCGAAGATGGAACGACAACTGATAGTTTCGATGTGACGGTACAACAGGCTAAGATTTCACTGCGATTTACGGACTCGGATGCGCAAGTCGCCAGTGATCAAACTGCTGATGATGTAAACACAATGGTTCGCCTACCTATCGAAAACTTCGGTTATTTGGATGCAGATAGCGTCATCGTAACACTGACACACGTCGGTGGCGATTACACCGAGACAGTGACCATTAGCGTGCCAGCACTCTCAAAGGTCAATGCAGAATTCAGTGTGGGCGAGATGAAGGCTCCATCGCAACGGTTCGAATATCACGTCGAAGTTGCCGGTGAGCAGGCAAATCTAACCGATGTGGACATCACAGATGGCGACTTCAAGATCACATACAACATTGACGATAAGATCGAAGACAACCCATGGTTGACCGTTGTAATCATCGCACTGGCTGTGCTCGTCGGATACGGTGGAATCAAGATTTCACGCAGTGGAAGCGGCGCAAAGCGGTTCTGATTGAGAACAACCCATTATACCGTCACCTTTCGATTGGGAGGTAAGGGCGAAGCCTTTGGAGGTGTAGTATGGATCAATTAGGACATGTTGAGTATCTCCCAGAACCGGAAGATGCTCGGATACTGTCTGCTATCGACCCTGCCGCAGTTGGCTTCCAAGGGGCATGGCGTGCAGAGGTAACGGGGTGGGCTCCACTGGAGGCAGCCCCCGTCCTTCGGTCGAGGCGACAACGAGCGTTTGCTACGAACGGATTCATCTTCGCTGTGTTTATTGCTGCTATGTTTGCAATATGGAATTCAGGGCTTCTTATTGTCGAGTTGAACCTGCCAACATCAGAGTGGGCACACGATGTCACACAACTCTCGGATGCTTCTGATGCAGGATTGACGGGCGCTGGCGTCCGAGTTTGCATGGTTGATACCGGCATTGACTCTACGCACGATGCCCTGGCAGAAGTCGATCTCACGTTCAAGGACCTTCGTGGTGCTTCGACTGTTCCGATTGATTACGGACTGATTGCACATGGTACGCTAATGGCGGGAATTTTAGTGGCCGATGGGCATCAACTCGGTGCTGCACCCGGCGTCACATTAGGGGTTGCTGCGGCCCTTGGTGCTGACGCAGATGGCGGGAACAGCGGTGATGAGCGCACCGTCGCTGAGGCCATTCGCTGGTGCCAGGATTTCTTTGAAGCAGACATCATTTCGTTATCTTTGGGTGGAGAACAGGACCTTGATGCCGACAGAGAAGGTGCCACTGCGTCGGCCACAAGGAGGGCCGTTGACTCGGGGATTTTCGTTGTAGCTGCGGCAGGCAACGATGGCGGCGCAAGCGATGATGGGCTGGTTTCAGTTCCTGCGAACATACCTCGAGTCATTACAGTGGGCGCAACCACCATTGCGCAGGAAGTTTGGGTCAATTCATCAAAGGGTTCACAGAATCTCGAAGGAGGAGAATTGCGGAACCATCCAAATCAAAAACCAGAGATTGTCGCTCCAGGCGTCGGGATCATCAGCACTGGGAACAACAATGCATGGTATTCCAGCACCGGCACTTCAGATGCAACAGTCTTTGTTACAGCAGCACTCTCCCTCCTCTTAGAAGTACATCCCGAATACAAACCCACAGAAACGAGCAACGGTTCCTGTATTGATGTGATTAAGATTGCACTCATGAACTCCGTTGAACCTCTGCACGATATCGGTCTCCATGATGACCATACAGGATACGGTGAATTGCGTGCCTTGGACTGGATCAGCGAGGTTACATCAACCGCCCCAACCTGTTGAAACTGAGCCAATTTTTCCGTACAAGGGGTTACTGAGGCCCAGGGAATCTCATTTCTACGACTCGATGGGCTGATATTAACATTTATGATTTGATACAAAAGGGCAATAATCCTTGATACAATTGCCAATTTATGATACATAATAGG
>JAQXFM010000182.1 GCA_029250305.1 Candidatus Poseidoniaceae archaeon
CGGATCATCAAGATGAACCATGAGAACGCCCTCTTTCCATGCAGGAGCAATCACAACGGTGCCATTTGGCCACGCCACAAGTGAATTCCCATCGAACAATAAATCATCATTGCCGCCAACTTGGTTCGCCATCAAAAATGGGTGGTTGAGAATGGAGGCAGCGGTTCGGCACACATGTATTCGTGAGGCCAGTTTGTCCGAATGGTAAGGCGATGCAGACAGGTTCACCGTTGCATCAAGTTTCACACCTTGGCGCCCCCATTCAGCAAGTGATTCGATTGGATCTGCAGCGTAGGCCGACGGCGTCATATCGGCCGCTTGCCAAGCATCCTCGCACACGGTGACACCCAAATCGAGACCGGCAATGGTTCGGGCAATCCCTGGACGATTGTCGGGTTTGAAATATCGAGCTTCGTCGAAGACATCGTAGGTGGGCAGGAGTTGCTTACGAGCAACGATGCGAGTACCATTCGGCGGTGCTGAGGAGAGCGGGCCACAGCGAACCACACCATTGCTTGGCAACTGTTTCGGATGGTCAGGGGCGAGCGGGGCGCCGATAAGGACGGGAATGGAAACAGAAAGGGTGCTCGCTTTGGATTGCGCTTTGACGACAAAGTCGGGCTGAAGCAGTAAATCCCGGGGAGGATAACCGCAAATCGCCAACTCGGTGCTCAGGCCCAATGTTGCTCCGTGAATTGCAGCCTGTTCAGCCAGCGCTTCAAGCCGTTTCGCATTGCCGTGGAGATCCCCCACGGTCGAATCTCCTTGGAGCAGTGCAATGGTTCGGGACATCGAATTCAGCGCCTTCTTAGTCGTGCCTTACGATGTTTCCTTGTGAATCTTTGTACCACCATTCGTTGGTTTTCTTGTCGTGGTACCACCAGTAGCCATCAGAGCCACGAACCCAATCGGTGGCTTCTTCTTCCGCTGCTTGGGTTGTAGCTGCTGCTGCAGTTGCGGTCGTTGCTTTGACCGTTGCGTCATCCGCCAATGAGTCGAAAGGCTCTGCAGCGACGTCATCTTCATAATCGTCATTTTCATCTTCGAGTTCAGAAGAATATTCGTCCCAGTCATACTCAGCCTTCGAACCGCTCTTTCGGGTCATGCGAGTAGCGTAAATCAATCCAGTCACAACAATCGAGATGAACAGAAGGCCCGCAACTGAGCCAATGATTGGGTTGACATCACCAAACACTCGTTCTGTGAAGGATTCTTCCCGTGTTGGGCGAACGTCGACCGACGGGCCGCTCGAAGTCAAGTCATTTTCCAAGGACACCTCGACCCATTGCAAGCCAGGAGAATCTGGATTCCAGTCGGCTTGAATAGCCACCTCTCCGCCACTCGGCACTTCGGCAGAGGTTCGGAGGAGCGTGGAGCGGTTGCCCTCTGCATCGACGATGGTGAACACCAATTCGACGCTTCCTTCAAGGGTACCTGTGTTCTTCACGAAAGCGGTCACAATTGAAGTCTGGCCGACTTCGATGATGGTTCGAGAGTACTTCACATCACCTTGTTCGATCTCGAATGCAGGCTTTAGCCATTCCATGTCCCAAATCCCAACAGGTGTTCCTGCGGGTGTGCCGCCTAGGCCGAGAATTTCATTGTCTGCAAGGTCACGACCTGAAACCACAACGTGAAGCTCCAAGCGATTTTCGAGCATCTCCCCGGTAACCATGCTCAAGTCGATGTTGCCAACGACCTCCAAACGCAATCCAGAGGATTCTGTTCCGAGCAAGCTGAGAGGCTCAACACCGTTTCGGAGGCGGTCGCCAGTGGCCTTTTCTTCCACCCACCAGACAAGTTCCAGTGACTCCACATCGAGGCCACCTTCTTCTGAAAGCAGCACACGTACCTCGTGCGTATCTGCTGCAAGAACGGCCTGCGGTCTTGGGTTAAGCACTTCCACAGGTTCCGGCCCAGTACCGTCAACAATGATCCAGCGAACTGAAGTTTCTTTGTCCGTCGCATCGATGCCTTGGCCTTGGAGGCACCCAATGCTCCATGTCAACGGGAGTGTGCCGGAGTTAGAAGGAGCGGTGAGTTCCATTGACCACACGCCCTCGTAAGTTGTTGCAGAATGTGTCACACCTGCAAACAGAACATCGACTTCGCAATCGAAGACAGGAACAGAACTGGTTTCGCTGAACACAACACCACCGGCGATTTCCATCGGGCTGTTCGGCGCAAGCCGTGCACCATCGCCCAGAAGCGTACCTTGTGACAGCACAAGCGTCACTGATTCTTCTGGGATTTCCATCGCAGCGGAGAACCGCCAACGATGTTCAGGGAAGGTCTTGAAGACTTCTTGACCAGCACGGTCAACGATGCGAACACCTGGTTCTCGACGGGTTTCACCAAGGTCAGGTGTGGTCCAAGCCAAGTGGAATTCGATGTTCAGGGTGATGTCTCGTTCGTATGGGTCGGCAGGACCATTTGCACCCAACATGGTGCAATCTGTGACAATGACATGTGGGCTTGTTGTGGTACAGTTCCCAGTTGTGAAGTCCCATCGAATCGGAAGGACATCGCTTCCTTGATTTGAAGCGAGTTCGACAATGACATCAGTCATGTCGGACCCACCATTTGGTTCATTCAGATCGACATTCAGTGCGTAGGGGGTGTGTGGGTGAAGCCATGATTCGCGACCGGATTCAAAAGAAAAGGCACCAGGCTCGATGGTTGGCGCTCCGTCAACGGCAAGCTGGTACATGAACAAATGCTCACCGGTTTG
>JAQXFM010000183.1 GCA_029250305.1 Candidatus Poseidoniaceae archaeon
CATTCTGTGGCATGGTTTCTGCTCAGTCCATAAGCGATTTACAGTCCCTCAAATCGATGACTTCCGTGCTCGTGAACCCGAGGGCATTGTGGTGGTTCACCCTGAATGTCCGAAAGCGACGGTTGAGGCAAGCGATGCAAACGGATCCACTCAGTTCATTAGGAATTTCGTCCAACAACAAGCCGCTGGTGCACGAATCGCCATCGGGACAGAGATCAACATGGTGGCAAGGCTTGCCCAAGAGCACCCCGACAAGCACATCGAGTGCTTGGACGAGGAAATATGCCCTTGTTCGACCATGTACATGATTCACCCTGCCTACTTGATGGATGTTCTCGAGCGTATTGTCGAGGGAGAAGTACCGAACAAAATCACTGTCCCAGCCTCAATCCAAGAAGGCTCATTGCTTGCACTTGAGCGAATGCTGAGCATCAAAAAGTGAACTTACTCTTCTTCCGTGCTCTCAATGGCATGGCTTCGTTCTGCTTGCCGCTGATAAGCGTAAATGAATGCCAGCAAAAAGGCAGCGAGCAATCCAATCTGCAACAGGAGATTGGAGTACACTGTTATTTCCGGCGTCCAACTGTGGATGTGCACCGTTACAACCCCAAACTCATCTTCCTCAAAATATACCAAATGGTCTGTGAGCACTTGAGGACCAAACTGATTCAACTCATCTGAGGTGAGTAAGAGCGTTTGATTTTCAGTGAGGTTCAGGAATTGAATCTCTCCGTCCATGTACTTTGCTTGCGGCTTTGTCGGATCGAAGTGGTCACGGGTTGACCATGCCAGAATTCCATTGTACATCGAGGGGTCACTGACTCGATACTTCGGGTCGCTTGCCAGCCATTGGCCATCATTGCTTCTGTTGTAGACCACCAAACGGTCGGTTGCGCTCACGTTCACCGTGGCGGCAAGGAAGGCTTCGTCGAACACGACGTCGACGATTGTTGCGTTGGGCATGTCGACAGGTGTTCCCCACTCCATCAGCACAGCGTCTTGCTCTTCGGGGGCTGTGGCGTTGATTTCCTTAATGGCGATGGACCCCATGGCGCCGATTCTTGCAAAGTGAACCGTTGTCGGGGCATCTTCGTAAACAATGGCTAATTCAACTTGATTCACAGCGACATGAGCGATTGAACGTTCACTGAGCCCAAGGTTGACCTCGACGCCATGAACATCCATAGCGCTCAAGTTTCCACCGGAAAGCATCACAATGTACGCACTGGTGGCCGACGAGGAAAGGTACACCTCGTCAGGTTGTGTGCTTTCTTTGTTGAGGATGTTCGTATACCCGCTGGCGGTCCTTTTCGTAAGATCGAACACCATCAGAGATGTTGAATTCGCCACGGCTAACCGGTTGTTTTCAACATCGAACGGAGTGCTCAGGCCGATGCTTCCATTCAGCATTTCAACCGGATCGAGCTCTAGGTTGCTTAGATCGTGGACGAGCATGACGGCGCCAGAGGTTCGGTTGTCAATGGTCACCATCCACCCATCAGCTGCAGCCACTTCTTGCGGTGCTTCCACGCCACCAGCCGGGAGACTTTGGTGACTCAATTCCCAAGTAATGACCGCAAAGAGGACAATGAAAATTGCCAACACCATTGTTCCAGTCTCCCTGCTTGTTGGTTCTCTGAATCGCTTGACAAGGCCGTCAAATCGGCTCCAAACTATTCCAATGGCTTTCTTTGGTTCCGTGAGAACGGTCACCACTCGGGAGTTAATGGTACGCTCATCGAAGATGGACCACCATCCCTCAGATGTGCGGCCAGCGAGTGAAACAGCCAGGCTTGCAACAAGCACACCGCCAATGATGTCAATGAACCAATGAATGCCGAGGTAAATGATGGCGAATGCCGTGACGGCAATGTAAACGAACACCAATGCTCTGTACTTGTTCCACCGTCGGTCCTCATCAAAGCGAGTTAAGCACAACCACACGGCAAAAGGAATGCCAATGTGAAGGGAGGGAAATCCATTCGTGAACGGATCGATTCTGCGGAACCAGTCAGCTATTTCCGGCGTCAAATCATAGGCCAGCGTTTCCATGCCGGGGATGTAATCGCCTGTGACTCGAACATTGAAAAACAAGTAGAAGGGGATGGCAAGAATGTAGACCCATGCAATCGAAAGGGTCATTCTGTCTGCAATCCATCGGTCGTCGAAGAATGCGAAGTAGAAGATGGAAACATAGCAGATAAACATGAATCCGGCAACATAGAAATGCGTCAAGGCAACGGTAAGCCACTCTGTTTTGAAGGCGACTTGAACATCGTACGCAAGGCTTCCCTCGACGGCGAAAATCCACGGCGTCATGTCAAGGCCCGTGTTGGCCATGATGATTCTGTCCAACTGGTCGAGGATGTCTTTTGAATTGTAAATAAGGAAGACAATCACAATGTGAATCCAGTATCGGCGAAAGAAATCAATGAAGGTGGGAAGGGTGAGCTTCATCCACGGTTGCTTGAATACCGGCAACAACAGGACACCAAGCGCCAGTGCGCTGATCAACCATGTCAAGTAAATGCCGTCCAAGTCTTGACCTCCAACCCCTACGGGGTTGTCATTGCCTCATCAAACCCTCGCCGAACTCCCCATACTTTCAGGGATTGTGGGTTTCACCAAGCGCCGTGGACGTAGGGCTTGCCATTGTCCGGGTCTCGGCGGTTGGCAATGTCCCAAATTCGCTCGAAGCGGTAAATGCCGCTTGAGCATCCAGTGGTCCATTCGAACCCAAGCGCGTAGTTGCCTACCGTGCGGACTTGCGGCTTTTCTTTTGGAAAGGCTTCGACTTGTCGACGGAGTGTTTTGCTTGACTCGTCTTCATTGCGAAGCGGTGAGCATTTTGCACACGGACAGGCATGCCTCAAATCGTCGTAAGTGACGGTGAATTCTGCATCGGTGTCGTAGGTGAGCACGACATCAACATCCCTGCGCTCAAAGCGGGCCAGACGCGGCATTTCTTCACTCATTTCATCGCCTCAAATAATTTCCAAACTTAGTTGATCGGTATCAACAATTTGGGCTTGCAGTGCCTTGACAACGCCAGAGAATGCGATTGCAGATGGACCTTCAGGTTCGCTCACAATTCGGTGAACTCCGTCATCGCCACCTCGGACAAACCCAGGATCGAACGGCAAGGCTCCTAGGAATGGAACGCCAAATTCCTCCGCAGTGGATTTCCCTCCACCTTTCTTGAAGATGTCAATGGTGATCGCAAATTCGCCGTCGTTGTTCGTGGTGGCTTTGAGCGTCTTTCCTGCTGGGCCAGCGATTTGAACTTCGCTGTTTGGTGCAGTCTTTCCATTAATTGTGTAGCCGCTCATGTTCTCGACAACGCCGAGGACTGGTACCTTGAGGGATTCTGAGAATGTGATCGACTTTCTGCTGTCGAGCAACGCTACATCTTGTGGTGTCGTGACAATCACCATGCCATCAATGTCTGGCAGTGATTGCGCAACGGTGAGTGGCTCGTCAGATGTTCCGGGAGGGAAATCGATGATGAGGTAATCGAGGTTGCCCCATTCGACATCGCCGATGAATTGCTGAATGGCGCCGAGTTTGATTGGTCCTCGCCATACGACTGGCGTGTCTTCATTGTCCAAAAGAAACGCCATTGAGATGACCTTGACGCCGAGGTGGCCTTGAGCTGGATGGATTCGCCCAGATTCAACATGCAGGCGTCGACCATCAAGCCCCATCATCTTCGGTACGTTTGGTCCGGTGATGTCAATGTCGAGGATTCCAACTTTGAGGCCTTGTTGTGCCAATGCGAGCGCAAGGCCAGTGGAGACCGTCGATTTTCCAACGCCACCCTTTCCAGAGAGGACCATGACTTTGTGCTTGATTTTCTTGCCAATTTCGGCCATGGACATCTTTCGCTTCATTTGAGCGTAAGCCTGTTCCATCTGCTTCTGTTCTTGGGGGGATGCTTCAGCAGGGGCTTCGCCGCTGTTTGCTCCGTGTTTGGTGACCGGGGAATCGGACATATTGTAGGGACTCAAAGGGGCTACTTCAATCCACCTTTCCAAAGCCCATTACGAAAGCCTTCGATATGTGAGGGCATGAGTCGCCAGTGTCAAGGCCACAAACGCCCCACTGAGCGTGATGTTGAAATCCTGTCCTGCGTATGCATACGCCAAGCCGATGGCAAGTGGAATGCTGATCCAAGAGCCGATGCTATGAGCATGCTTTCGAACCTCCTGGTTTTCATTTTTAAGCATCCATGCGAGGCACAAACCGAGAAGAAACGTCATGCAAGTGAGTGATGTAGCAATGACTCTGAACAACAAGGTCCAGTCCTTGGCCGCAGCGACGATGTGAGCAGCAAACAGGATGGCGTACACAATGGCAGCAACCACGACCGTTTTGCCAATAGATGCGTCCCTCGCCATGACTTGACCACATCGCCGGGGTTTGAGAACGCTCCTCCCTTGAACACAGAAATTTCCTTTATACTGTGGCTGTCATGGAGTGTCATGCGTCTCTTGTTTGTTTGTGTAGGGAACTCATGCCGCTCACAGATGGCAGAAGGATTAGCCAAAGCCATGGGGTACGAAGCGGACTCGGCAGGAACCCACCCAGCCTCCACCATCGCCTCACATGCAGTGACGATTTTAGAAGGTCGAGGCATCTCTGCCGAGGGAATGCAACCAAAGAGTGTTGACAGTTTTTCAGCGGATGATTACGATTTCGTCATTTCGATGGGTTGCGGCGTGCAATGCCCTGCCATGAGAATTGATGATGACTGGGGTCTCGAAGACCCCGTCGGTGGGCCGTTGTCGCAGTATGAGGCAACGGCGAATGAAATCCAACGACGGCTGAATTTGCTGTGAATTGGTTCACTCTTCTTCCTTCGCAGGGACGTCGCCCACGCCATCAAGTTCGATGCTGAGGACACTGACAACTCTGGAACGCTGTCCTTCCTGTTCGATGGTCTCTGAAGAACATGCGATGTCTCCAATGATCACTTCACTCGGCAGTCCCTGTGCAATGATTCCATTTCTTCGTCGGCACACTTCTGCAACATCGACCGCTCGACCGATGGTTGCCCCCCTTGCCACGAGCTGAACGCGTCGTTCGCCTTCTTCCATGGCCATGACGACCGCTCGGACATAGGCGTGAAGTGGTTTTTTCCCAATGAAAATCGTTCTTCTGTCGCTCAAATCAGTCCCTCTTCGGCCTTCCTTGGGGGAGGCATTGCATAATCATTGGGCCGCTTTTGAATCCTCGGATTTGACCAAAATGGGACGCAGTGATTCGAATGGTGCGAGCGCCGGGACTCGAACCCGGGTTCAAGCGTTGGCAACGCTCGGTGATAACCACTACACTACGCTCGCAGGGTTATCCGTTCCACTGAGCAGGGG
>JAQXFM010000197.1 GCA_029250305.1 Candidatus Poseidoniaceae archaeon
GTGGCAAGCAAACCCATGCCGGGGAGGCCGAGCACGAGCAACGGCTTCTTTTGTGAAAGAGAGAGCATGGCCCATGTGAGGACGGTGAAACCGTGAGAGACTGCGGTGAAGTTGGAACCTTTTGGAACATCGTACCGAATCACCGTTGGCACTTCGATGATCGAGAGTTGTTTTTCTCGGGCATCTTCGAGCATTTCGAGGGACAGTTCCATTCCTTCTGAGTCGAAGCGAAGTCGGTCCAATGCTCGGCTTGAGAAGGCGCGGAACCCGGATTGAGTGTCCTTGATGCCTAAATCGCTCGAGAGGTTGCTTGCAGCTGTGATGACCTTGATTCCCAATCGGCGATATGCGGGCATGTCCGTGCCGCCACCGCCGTTGATGAAACGAGAGCCGATGGCAAAGTCGGCCTCTCCGGATTGAATCGGTTTCAGCAATTTTGGAATGTCTGCTGCCTCGTGTTGGCCATCACTGTCGAGGACAACCAATGCAGTTGCGTCCATCTCACGTGCCTTGATGAACAGCGTCTTGAGCGCAGCACCGTAGCCTCTGTTGGATCGGTGGCGATAGACGATAGCACCGCATGCTTCAGCAATTCGAGCGCTTGAATCAGATGAGCCATCGTCAATGCAAATCACGGCATCGACATGCCGGAGTGCTGTGGTCACAACGGTGCCAATGGTCTCCTCCTCGTTGTACATGGGCATGCCAGCAACAACAAAGGATGGAAGCACGGGCTCCTGTTCCGACATGGTTTTCACCATTTATCCGCCAGCATGGACCTATTTAGTCGTATACTCTCCAGTTTAGGGTGGTTTGTTCGTTTGAAGGGCATGGGGTGAGCCCATCATTTGGCCGAAGCCAAATGGGGGCGGCTCCTGCTTGGTGCAGGCGGTCATCAGCGATGAGGTGGTGCGAGAGAGGGAGTCAAGTTGACTCAATCTTGCAGTTGGCTGAGCGTGGTGACAGCTCGTTCCCCGTTGAGCACTTTGCTCAAGGCGTTCAACGAGATGACAAGCGGCACGTAGGCCTGTCCATCGCTTGTGACGTAGGTGGCACAGTCACCGAACGCACTGGTGTTGATCGACACTTTGAGTGCCCCACCGGCGTTGCTCTTTCTGACATACCCAACCAATAAATTGGTGTTCATGTCGTTGCTTGCTTCAGTTTGTTTTGCGTTTTTCTTGCTCATGTTTTCACATCCGCTCACCTCGGGAGGTGGGCAAACTGGACGATGAACCTCTATCGCCATAAGAGACATGGTAGGAACATAGATACAAGGTCTTGACAACGAAACCGAAGCCTCATATGCAAGCCTCCAGTCTTTGGGCCATGCGAGCGTTGGTTACAGGTGGAGCGGGGTTCATCGGTTCACACCTAATTGACCGCCTGATTGGAAGGGGTGACGAAGTCGTTGTTCTCGACAACCTCTCCTCTGGTAATCTCGAGTTTATTCAGGCTCACTTGGACAGCGGGAAAGCAACCCTTGTGGAAGGGGACATCACTCGCTTCGAAGATGTGGAACCAGCCATGAAGGGCATTGATTGTGTGTTTCATCTTGCCGCCAATCCAGACATTCGTCTTGGAACAAGGGTCACCGACACCGACCTTCAACAAGGTACGATTGCCACGTACAACATCGTTGAATCGATGCGTCTCCATGATGTGAAGACGATTGCTTTTGCTTCTTCGTCGGTCGTCTACGGTGAAGATGCACCACTTCCCACCCCCGAAAACCACGGGCCATGCCTGCCGATTTCACTGTACGGTGCCAGCAAGCAAGCTGGAGAAGGTCTGATCAGCAGTTTCGTTGGAACGTTTGGAATTCAGGCCTACATCTTCCGGTTTGCTAACATCATTGGCACGCGTGGCACTCATGGCGTCATTTTTGATTTCATTCACAAATTGAAGAAGGACCCCTCTCGCCTCGAAGTGCTTGGGAACGGTCGTCAAGAAAAATCATACATGGAAGTCGGCGATTGTGTGGATGCGATTTTGCATGTCATGTCCATTTCCGATGCACCGCTGAACCTGTATAATCTTGGAAGCCATGACACCGCTTCAGTGCGACGCATTGCAGAAATTGTAGTGGAAACAACCGGATGCCATGACGCCTCGATTGAGTACACTGGTGGCGACCGTGGTTGGGCAGGGGACATTCCTCGTGCCATGTTAGGGATAGAGAAGATGCTTTCAACAGGGTTTGATGTGCGCTATAACAGCGAAGAGGCCATTCGGCACACCGCCCTTGCCTTAATCGAAGAGATTGGACTGCATGAGGAGATGAACACATGAAACACACATATGATGACGAAGCGAGCACATTGGGCGATGCATTCTTGAAAATTTCCGCCCTCTTTTTCGTTGGCGTTTTGATTCTTGCTTTCACGACGGATCCAATCGCAACTGGTACCAAAGAGGGCGAGCGTGCACCTCTTCTCGACGGGGCTGCATATGCTGGCAACGGCTGGTCCTCCTTTGATTTCTCAGAACAATTCGACTCAACCTGGGATGGAAACGCCTCAAGTGATTGGGTCATGATTGAATTCATGGACACCGATTGCCCCTACTGCGTTCAATCAGCCGAGCTCTTCGGTGAAGCATCGGAAATATTCCGAGAGGGCAACGATCAATGGAACGGTGCACAAGTCAACTTCTTTGCAAGCGCCACTCAACTGGACATCAAGGGCCACGATACAAGCCGGTCCGAGATTGCTGCGTTTAGAGACAAGTCAACTGGCTTCGAGTGCGCAGGTCAAGACTGTGCAAACCGCGGTGGCTCAGCTCATCAGTTTGTGACCTACATCGATGACATCGACCAGGACAACATGGACGAATGGGACATTCAGGGTACACCGACTTATTTCTTGATTCAACCTGATGGAATCATCGCATGGGTCTCGAATGGAGGGACCAACGTGGGCGACGTCAACGGCGACGGAGATTCAAACACCTTCATCGATGCCATCGTTCTGCTTGTGACTCAAGAGGATGCAACGGGTGGTGCTTGATATGAGCACCAATTGGCTCCTCCTTGCCTATGGCCTGCCAATTGTCATCGGACTTTTGCTCATTCTTCCATGGACGAGTGCCATCTTCCTCCCACTTAGCGAACGATTCCCTTCGCTCGCATCGAAGCGAGGGCGATTGTTGAGCGGACTCAACTTGACCCTTCTCGGAGGACTTGCTGTTTCGGTCCAAACTCATTGGATCCATGCGAAGGTCAGTGAAGGGGCAAATTTCTGTGCCTCGGACACCATCTTTTCGTGCGACGATGTGATTGGAAACGCCCAGTACAACACCATGCCCGTTTTGGACCTCCCCTGGGGCATGGTTGGCTTCGTGACCTTTACGGCCCTGCTGTTTCTTTCGTATTCTATTTCCAAGGAACCCGGCGCAACTTGGGCCAAGAATTTCCTCGATATCGGTACGCTCGTGACCTTTGCAGGTTTGGGTGTCATTGCGCTGCTTGTTTCCTACGAGATCGAAATGGAAAAGCTCTGTCAATTTTGCACCACCGCTCACATTGCGAACATTGTAGCACTTGCTGGATTCTGGCAACTTCGCTCCATGCACGGCGAGAAGGCTTGGCAAGAGTAGGGTGATTGAACATGGCACGTGACCGCCTCTTGTGGACCATCATCACCGGTACTGCCATTCTCGGTCTTGTGCTTCTGCTCGCTCAAGAACAATCGACCGAAGAACCATCCAACTCGATGTGGTCCAGTTCTGATGAGCCTGATTCATTGGCTTTCGAGTGCCTTGATCACTCTGGCTTGGCTCGTCACGACCACGTGACGCTGAAAATCCTCATCGAGGGAGAGCAAGAGACAATTCCTGGCGAGATCGGCATCAACAGCGGCGTCTGCAACCAACAGGGCGAAAACATGCATACGGTCCATACGCACAACGACCAGGGAACGCTGCATATTGAGTTAAACGAGGCTGGCGATGTACCTCTTGGTGTCTTCTTCGACATTTGGGGCGTTCATTTCGATGAAACTGGAATCTTCGACCACCGTGTCAACGAGACGCATGAGATGAGAATGCATGTCTTTGCTTCTGGTGAGGTGGCCTCAGAGGAGAATCGGGTGACGTCCTTCGATGAATACCTCTTGCAGAATGGCGAAACAATCGAAGTGCATTACCACGCTATTTGATCAGGGTGTAAAGCATCCTACGAAGAATTGTGCGTCGACTTCCATTACGACTTCTTCCATTCGAAGAACTGTGACATCAATCCGCTCGCTTCCGCTGTAGGTTCGCTTCAATTCTGCAAGCAAATGCTGCTGAACTGTTTCGTGGTCTTCTCCCCAGAGCACGCTGAGGTGGTGGTGCTGTTCTCCGTCGATGGTGACAAGGTATTCCACTGACCATTCTTTCAGTGGTTCACTGTCTTCCCATGCAACGTCTTCCCATGTTTTTGCCATGGTATTATTTTGTTCATGCTACCTTATCAATGCTATGGCTTTATGAGTCGTGTCTCTTCCGGTTTCCGGCAGATATTTTCCGCCACGGCGATGTTTACTCCCGTATCTAGGCATTTGTTGATTTCTTTTGGAACACAAGAAGGCCGATGATGGCTGTGCCAGCGAGCACCAACCATGCTGGACTCCAGGATTCTGAAGCGTCTCGATCTCGGTAGGCGAATTCAATGGCTCCGTAAGTGCCGAGGTCGTCAGTCGACTCAAGGGCCTCTTCGGTGTTCTCGTGCACCAGCACCACACTGAATGAATCCATGGCTGCAAACTCGATTTCAAAATCACTGGTGCAACTTGTGGTGGCACGAGCGGTTACAACGCCAATTTGAGTCGTCACCGTTCCGTTTCCAATGCT
>JAQXFM010000240.1 GCA_029250305.1 Candidatus Poseidoniaceae archaeon
GTGTCGAGCCTCCAAACCGTCACAGTCCCTTGCTCAGTGGTGTTCCACGACAACGTTCCGTTCGAATAGGAGGTGTTGTTGAGTCCTTGAAACACAGCGGTGCTGTTGCTCATTGCCTCGCCTAAATCTTGAGCCTGGCTCGTTCCAGTAAGAAGACCATCTCCGTTGTGGATGAGGCTTGGGAGGAACAACAACCTGTAGAGCGCATTAAATCGCAGGTTGGAAACCGAGTTGTAGGTGAGGTCCTGAGGTGAGGGATGATGGCGCATGACAAAGGTGTCATTTTCCACGAGGTCCTCCAAATCTTGATCCAACACTTTGCAAGGCTCACACCAATCTGCACCAAAGTATTCAACTAAATGTGAGGGCCGGAATGGTTCACAATCGGTCTGTACAAGGCATTCATCATCGATAACGAGCACATCGAGGGTGGCTCCATTTTTTTCGGATGAGGGCTCTTCGGCTTGCAAATTTCCCGAGACCGTGCTACTGAGCGCAACCAAGAGGAACACGACCAGAACACCCCGCTTCAATTCCTGTGCCTCCTCGATGTGATGCTATGGGAATGTGTTCAAAAGGGGTCTCCTCTCACCTTCACCCATGGAGGCTGTATGGTGGCGTCGCCCATCGACTCTACCCATCGTCCTGTTGGTGATGGCACTCGTCATAATCGTCGCAGGCGGTACGATTCGCATCAATGACGCTGGGGAATCTTGCCCAGATTGGCCCCAGTGTTTCGGAACGTGGGGCTTTGACGTTTCGGTGGATGAACAAACTGCTTACTGGGAGGCCAATCCAGACGAGATTGATTCTCGTGGCGAGGACCATCGGTACACAACGTTCGAAATTTTCACCGAATGGATTCACCGGGCCCTGGCTGCGGTCATTGCCTTACCTGTTCTGCTTAATGCGTTGCTCTTGAGATCGAAGCGAGCGTTCTACGGTCAGCGTGCCTACAACCTCTCCATTTTTGCAGGTATCATGCTCATCATGCAAGCCACTGCAGGGGCCGTTACCGTGTTCTATGACAATGCAGACTGGTCAGTTGCCCTTCACCTTTCGATGGCGTGTGTGTTCTCCGCGACCTTTATTTTCCAGCACATGGAAATGAGGTCGAAAGAGGGGTCGCTTCATCCGCTGTTCTCTCTTCCTAAACCTTTCATTGAAGCCAATAAGCGGCGAGTTAATGCCATGGTTGGCTCTGTCTTCACGCTCTTAATTCTCGGTGCATGGGTTTCTTCAACTGCCGGAGGCCAGTACAATCAAGGCTGCTCAGTTGGGTTCCCAACTGGATGGCCAAAATGTAATGGAAGCGTTCTTCCTTCGTTTGATGGGCCTGGCGTGCTCGTTCAGATGATTCACCGATTCGGGGCCCTCGTTGTGGGACTGGTTCTTGTTGCTGGCTCAGCACGCATTCGTTCCGAAGCACGCACCCATGACGCTACACCGGCGTTTGGCCGCATTACTGATGTCACTGCAGGCTTCTGGATGTTGAATGTCATGATTGGTGGCTCGTACATCATCGCTGCAAAGATGGGCGACTTCCCAGAATGGGTTTCCCTTCTGCACTTGGTCGTCGGTGTGACAGGCTTACTTATCGCCAGCACCGCTTTGTTCTCGATGTATATTTCAGGTTCCAACACGGCCGACCACAGCGAGGAGGCTTGATTGTGGATTCCGGTGCAGGTGATGTGGTCCAAGAACCTCATCCTGGCTGGTTTTCTGTCTTCATCCAATTGATGAAATTGAGGGTGATTATTCTCCTCCAAGTCACTGCAGTCTGCGCTATTCTTGTTCATGACCTCGTCATTGACCTCGATCGTACATGGGTGGACACCATTTTCACCGTTGGAATCACAATTGTCGGAGGCACACTTTCCGCTGGTGGTTCGAATGCGATCAACATGTGGTATGATGCTGACATTGACCCGTTGATGAGGCGGACCAAAAACCGCCCAATACCTCAAGGCCATATTTCAGGAGGTGGAGCGCTTCTCTTCGGTCTCATTATCGCTGTGGCTGGTTCCTCGCTTTTCTTCTTGGTAAGCTGGAAAGCAGCCTTTTGGTCGTTCTTTTCGGTTTTCTTCTACGTTCTTATCTACTCAATGTGGTTGAAGCGTCGCACACCGCAAAACATCGTCATCGGTGGGATTGCTGGCTCAAC
>JAQXFM010000282.1 GCA_029250305.1 Candidatus Poseidoniaceae archaeon
CGAAGTGGGTGCCCTGATGACGACAGCGACGGATACAGCGACCCAGATCCAACTGGAACGAATGGCCCGGTGTGGTTGGTCACTGACGGTGCCGACGCATTCACTGGCGATTCAACACAATGGGTTGACACAGATGGCGATGGCTATGGCGACAACCCGCCTCCTGCAACACTCGGCGACAGCTGCCCGGCGGTGAGCGGAACCTCGAGCCAAGACCGTCTTGGATGCACGGACAGCGATGGCGATGGCTATTCCGACCCCGATGCAACATGGACTGCTGCCCTAAATGGCGCAGATGCATTCCCAAGCGATGTCACGCAATGGGCCGATGCTGATGGCGATGGTTATGGAGACAACAGTTCTGGAAACGATGCAGATGATTGTCCGACCATTAGCGGAACTTCGAGCGAACTCGGCCGGCTTGGGTGCACGGACACTGACGGCGATGGGTACGCCGACCCTACTGCAGGCTACACCATTGCCCAAGGAGCGGACGCATTCATGAACGACCCAACCCAATGGAGCGATAGCGACAGCGACGGGTACGGAGACAATGCTGCCGGAAACCAACCAGACACTTGCTCAACAGTCCCAGGCACCTCAACACGGGACCGATATGGTTGCCCCGACACTGATGGTGATGGCTCCTCCGATGAAGATCTCACTGGAACCAACGGCCCTGTTTGGACCATTGCCAATGGTGCAGACGTATGGCCATCAGATTCGACTCAATGGGTGGACACTGACAGCGACGGATATGGCGACAATCCTACGGGAACCACACCCGATGCTTGCATTAACGATGCAGGCACCTCAAGTTCAGACCGATACGGCTGCCTTGACTCAGATGGTGACACCTACTCGGATCCAGATGCCCTTTGGCGAACGGAAGATGGCGCAGATGCATTCCCTTCAGATGTCCTTAGATGGTCTGATTCCGACGATGATGGCGTTGCAGACCAAATTGATGACGCCTGCCCACTGTACGCAGGAACATCAACCATCGATCGTGTCGGCTGCCCTGACACAGACGGCGATGGAGTTTCTGACCCTGACGCTAACTGGACTGTTGCGAACAATGGCTCCGACGCGTTCAAGACCGATCCAACTCAAACCACCGATACCGATGGCGATGGGTTTGGTGACAATGCTTCAGGAAACCTTGCTGATGACTGCCCGACAGAAGTCGGGAATTCATGGCAAAACGGCACGTTGGGATGTTCAGACCTTGACCAAGATGGATGGGCTGATCAAGAAGACACACACCCTACTGATGTGACGCAATGGTCTGACATTGACGGTGATGGGTACGGAGACAACCCTGGCGGCACGACAGCCGATGCGTGTCCCGGCGTGGCTGGCAATTCCACCAATGGGAACCGTTACGGATGCATCGACACCGACGGTGATGGCTGGGATGATGCCAACGATGCACTTCCAGACCTAGCCAACCAATGGTTGGACCAAGACGGTGATGGATATGGTGACAATGCAACTGGGCCTCTGCCGGATGCATGCCCTGGTGTCCCTGGAAATTCAACACTGGACCGATATGGCTGTCCTGATGATGACGGCGATGGAATGTCAAACATGAGCGATGCCTTCCCCGATGATCCAACCCGTTCTCAGGATTCTGATGGCGATGGGATTGACGATCTTTTGGACGATTGCACCCTTGTGGCAGGAAATTCAACCCAAGACCGTGTGGGATGCAGAGACGCTGATGGAGACGGATACTCGGACCCAACCATCGCTGGTGGAAACGACATCGATTGGAATGAGAGCAACGGAGCAGACGCTTTACCGCTTGAGCCGACACAATGGGAAGACCAAGACGGTGATGGATACGGTGACAATGCTGCTGGTACCCTCCCTGATGCCTGCCCAACCGAATACGGTTTGTCAAACGTCGATGTGTATGGATGCCCCGATGAGGACAACGATGGTTCTTCGCAAGGCAACGACGCCTTCCCAGATGATGCCACTCAATGGTCCGACCAAGATGGCGATGGCTATGGCGACAATCCAAATGGCACACAGCCGGATGCTTGCCCAACGGTGATTGGAACCTCAACAGTGGATCAATTTGGATGCCCTGACGACGACAATGACGGCGTCAGTGATGATGCCGACCTTTGGCTTGGTGATGCCTCACAATGGTATGACTCTGATGAGGATGGATACGGTGACAATCCAGATGGAACCGATGGAGATGGATGCCCTGGTGTCTTTGGAACTTCGAACCTTGGAGCCACACGGGGTTGCCCTGATGCGGATCAAGACGGGTATGGCGACGATGAAGACGCCTTCCCCAACGAAGCAAGCCAATGGTTGGACCAAGACGGAGATGGATGGGGCGACAATGAATCGGCTGGTGCGTTCAAACCAGATCATTGGCCAGCGGATCCGACCCGTAACTCCGCAGAAGGAAGCATGGAATGCACTCCCATCGACGACATCGACATCGTTGGTGGAGGCTGGTTCAACTTCCAGTGCACGGTCTCTACCGAAATCGAAGAAGTCACGGTGCGAGTGGAGTGGCAAGCCATTTCTGCAATCACTGCGAGTTCTCAGACCCAAGTGCTCACCTTCACGCCAAACAGTGGCGGCTCCCAAACCATCACGTTCGACGGCGTGGCTCGCTACGCCGGAACCTATCAATTGGTCTTGGTTGCAAAAGAACCGGGGTCCGATGTCGGCATGGACACAGTCTCCATTACGCTGAAGGCCTACGATTCAAACATCGTTGTCGAGGACGAATCGAGCGGCGATGAAGGGCTCCTTGCTTCCATCCTCGAAAATGCAATTGTCCAAGCTGCCATTGGTGGTTTGGTGCTGTTCTTCTTGATGGGCATGCTCATGATTCGTGGAAATGCAAGCAAGAAGAAGGCTGCAGAAGAACGGTTAGAGCGCGCCCGGGATTTGATCAGTCAACGATTGGAACGAAGCAAGAACGCCAGCAATGACCCACGACGACAAGCCTTCGGCTTCAACGGCAGGGTGCCACCACCGCCACCGGGCATGAGTTGAAGCACAGAAGGACTCGACCGATTGCCTCAATAATGAGAGGCGTCTCGGACGGATTACCACATCGTGCGGATATGGTGAAGTGGTATCATAGGAGGTTTCCAACCTTTTGTCGTGGGTTCAACTCCCGCTATCCGCACCTCTCAACTGGACTGCAAGGTCGGACGACTCTACCCTCGAAGTCCACCGGTTGTGGGATAAGGCTCTTCTATCCCCCCCAGATGGTCAAACCATGTGGACCGAGGAACACCGTGATTGGACCAAGGTCAAGTACGATTCACTCGAAGATGGATCCGCATTTCCAAAGGAGTTCATGTGGGGTGTTGCAACTGCGTCGCACCAAATTGAAGGTGGAAACACCAACAACTGGTCTGCGTTTGAACCACGTTCGAAGAGCAAGCAACTCAGCGGAGAGGCTTGCGACCATTGGAACCGAAGGACAGAGGACATTGGATTGATCACCGATCTTGGCGTATCTCATTACCGATTTTCAATCGAATGGTCAAGAATCGTTCCTCAAGAAGGCGAATGGAACAAGCAGGCTGCGCAATGGTACAGCGATTTAGTCGATGAATTGCTTGCGAGTGGCATTCAGCCCATGGCAACCCTGCATCACTTCACTCAACCCATTTGGTGGGAAGAAAAAGGTGGATTTGAACGAGAAGAAAACCTTCATCATTGGATTGATTTTTCAAAGCGGATGTTTGCCCTGTTGAGTGACCGCGTGAAGTGGTGGTGCACCATCAACGAACCTGCAGTGTTCACGACAATGGGATATGTTCTGGGCGAATTTCCACCCGGTGTGCGTTCGTTCAAGCGAGCCAGAGCCGTTGCGAGGAACATGATGAGGGCGCACGCCAAATGTTACCAAACGCTCAAAGGAATGGAGAACGGCAAGTTGTGTGAAATCGGACTTGTGAAAAACATCAACTTGTTCGACCCGTACAGAAGATGGAACCCACTTCACTGGCTCCAAGCAAGGGTGCTTGATGGGATGTTCAACCGGTGCTGGATTAACGGCGTTCGGACGGGCCGATTCAAACCACCTTCAGCCCTTACAGCCAAACGAGTCCCAGGATTGAAAAACAGTTCAGACTTCATTGGCGTGAATTATTACACGCATTTACTCGCCACACCGTTCATGCCCACGAAAGTAGAGATCGACCCATTGATTCGGCCGTGGGAGCAACGAACCGACTTCAGGTATCCAATGTATGCAGAAGGCCTCCGTCGGGCTTTTGAGATGGTCAAAGGACTCGACATTCCAATCATTGTCACTGAAAACGGTGTGGCCGATGACGACGACGACATGCGGCCTGAACACATTCGCCGGCATCTACAAATCACTGCTGAAGCCATTGCTGATGGGCTCGATGTGCGGGGGTTCTATCACTGGAGTTTGATGGATAACTTCGAGTGGGCTGAGGGATACGATCAGCGGTTTGGACTCTACCATGTCGACTTTGCAACCAAACAGCGCACCTTGAAAGAAAGTGGCGAAACCTACGCATCCATTGTCAAATCCCACCGCACTCCACAAGTGGTCATCATGGCGGGTGGCCTCGGCACGCGCCTCGGTGAAGTCACTGAGCGTATGCCAAAATCGCTCGTCGAAGTAAATGGCAAACCAATTCTCAGTCATATCCTCGACTGGGCCCAACGCCAAGGTTGCCTCAATGCCCTTGTTTTAACAGGGCATCTTGGTGAACAGTTTGATGGATTCACCCACCCGGGCATGGTTGTGAATTTTCACCAAGAACCCACACCGCTTGGCACGGGTGGAGCTCTATGGAACGCCCGCTCCTTGCTCGAAGACCGATTCATTCTTCTCTGGGGTGATGACCTTCATCCGATCGACTACCACAGCCTGCTCGAAACACACGAGAAGGCAGAAGCACCGCTCACAATGACTGTGACGACCGAACACGAACAGATGAATCTCAAACATGCAGGAGGGCGCTTGGAAGCCTACAACAAAACGAAGCAGACAAGCGAATTGAATGGCTATGAATCTGGAACGAGTGTTGTTGAGAAGTCTGTTGTCCTCGAACATGGAAAAGAGGGGGTGTGGAGTTGGGAAGAGACGGTCTACCCCGCCTTGAGTGGAAAAGCCGCAGTCCATCTCGACCAAACTGCTTTCTGGGACATGGGAACGCCTGAGCGCCTGGCTTCACTCGAAACCTTCCTCAAGGAATCCACATTGTGAAGCCTTGAGCAGTGGCACATCGGGGAGGATATCAGAACCCTCGACAGCCACCAAGATCATTCCACCAAAGCCGCCGCCCATCATTCGAGCGCCTAAGACTCCGGGGGTTGATTGGAGGTGAGCCACGAGGTCATCGATTTCAGGCGTACTAACGCCAATGGACTGCAGCGAAGCGTGCGAAGCGTTGAGCAGGGCGCCGAGTTCAACACTTGAAGCGCCGAGCGCTTGCCGCACCCGGAGGTTTTCTTGCGTGGCATGCCGGCTCAACACCTGAGCATCCGAAGAAGCGCCAAATTCGGTTTCACTCAACTGCCGGCGGATTCCTGAATCCACTGCTTTGAACAACCAATCATCAGGTAGGGGGAACGGTTGGCAATCCATCGTGGCAAAGTCAATCAAAACGGCATGCTTCTCTGAACTCATCATCATCGCCATTTGATCGAGCAAACCACAAGGCGTCTTCAATACTTGATGCTCGAGACGTTGTGCTTCTTTGCACGCACCAAGTGCGTCTTGTGGGCCTTGTGCACACAACACGACGGCCAAGCATAACGCTGCTGATGACGACATGCCTGCGCCGATTGGTATGGTGCTCTCAATCTCCAACGTCGCAGGCCAACCGCCTGCAGCACGCCATAAATCAACCACCGTTTCGTCACCTGTTGTCTGCTCAGCCTGTGTAGCAGTGAGGACAAGGCGATGATCGCTTGCGAAGGGTAAGGCAAGTCCGCCAAGGTAATCGGTGTGTTCACCGATGATGTTGATGCGAGCGGGGATTGATGCCCTTCGTTGCACAATCACCACACCCTCGAGGGTTCAGAG
>JAQXFM010000284.1 GCA_029250305.1 Candidatus Poseidoniaceae archaeon
CTGGATTTGGAGGGCCAAGTGGTTTCACTGTGTTCGATGGTAAACTGTACTTCAAAGCGGACGACGGAAGTGGGGCCGAGTTGTGGGCCACAGGCCCAACAAACGGCACAGTCTGGTTGGCTCAAGACATACATCCGACCGGAGCCAGCAGTCCAACCGATTTCCATGTGTTCGGAGGAACATTGTTCTTTGCGGCTGATGATGGAGCCAATGGCCGTGAACTTTGGTCGGTAAGTGCTTGGTCGCAATACGTCTCATTTGTCTAACCAAGTGACGGCAACTGCCCTTTGAAGGATGAATCATTGTATGTTCAATCAGAGGTGCATCGATCGCTTGCATAGCCACCATCACAACACATGGTGAGGGGCAAGGTGCAGAATTAGGAGGGGAAATCTGCCTTGTTCATGAGACCCACATGCTCTTTCCAGCCAATGATGGTGCCTAGACTCGAGGTGCGGATGATGTGGTGAGAACACACCAGCAGCCATGGATTGTGAATCAACTTACTGCGCCCATTCTTTCCATTCGGCATTGGACGAGCGACGGTAATACCATGCTCCGCTGTCTGTAGGGTACTCGAGGTACTCATGCCCATCCGATTCATTGAGGCTGCCTACCATATCCTGTGTGGGACGCCCAGCATGAGGTTGCGCAGCATTGACTGCCGCACCGTGGTCGAGGTCGGTGTCCATTGATCGCATCAAAACATCTTGATTCATGTACTCCGTTCGTGCACCTGTGTCCATTGAACCACCAAGCCCGAAGTACGCATCGTTGTGTGCAATCCGGCTCACGTCCGATGGATCCATTGCGAGTAAATCTGCAAGGAGCGTGTTGATTTTCTCCAAGGTGACCTTCTTGATCTCGCTGTTTGTATAACGGGCCGTGAGTTCCGATTTCAGTTGGAATAATTCCTCGCGCAGTACCTCAGGGTCCTGGTAATAAGTTTGAACAAGGGATTTGAGGTACTCCAATTCGCGGACTTCCTCAGTGTTGAGTTTTGAACTCGCCCGGAAGATGCGAAGCCAGCGAATCGAATCTGGAAGCAGTGCGGCGACTAAGTTGGTTTGCAAGAAACCAAACAGAGCCACGATGATGGCTCCAACACCAACTGTTTGGACCACTGCGCCCCGATCGCCCGAACTCAAGGATTCAAAGAAACTTCTCGGGTCCTCCACGGCCACAGCGCAGCCATTCTCATCGACGGTTGCCCCGGATGTGGTTCCAAGGCAATCGTCTTTGAAATCATCAACACCATCACCATCTTCATCGATCAGGCACCCATCAACGTCCACGTAACCGAAGGCCACCGTGTTCGGGCAAAGGTCGTACAAGTCATCGACGCCGTCGTTATCAGAATCAACAGGCCCCGTTTGATTTGTTTCGTTGGAGTTGGTTCCCGAATTGTTTCCAACATCGTCGTCGTAGAGATCAGCGATGCCGTCTCCGTCGATGTCGAGGCAACCGAAGGAACCATCCACAGTGGAGTTCCCAGCTTCGGTTGGACAATGGTCTGCGAGCACCGCTCCGTCAACAAATTCGCCGGGCCATACGAACAGGCGAGTTGAGTTCCATGAAGCATCGCCCCAATTATCACCATAGCCGTCACCATCAGAATCGGACCATTGCGTCGAGAGGTTCACGAAAGCATCGGGGTTGTTCCCTGATGCGTTGTCGCCATAACCATCCCCGTCAGCATCGAGCCACTGTGTTGCATCATTTGGGAAAGCGTCATCGATGTTCGCAATTGAATCACCATCGCTGTCGTCATCGCTGTGTTGATTTGGATTCGGATCGCTGTTGTCGCCGATTCCATCGCCATCAGTGTCCACCGTCTCAGTTGCATCGTTCGGGAATGCGTCGGCGTTATCGCCAACACCATCGTTATCGGAATCAAGCGTTTCAAGTGCATTCATTGGGAACGCATCAGCATTGTTGCCAACACCGTCTCCGTCTGAATCGAGGGTTTCACTTGCATCGTTTGGGAAAGCATCAGCGTTATCCCCAACGCCATCAGCGTCAGCATCGCCCCATTCGGAGGCATCTGCAGGGAATGAATCGGTCGAATCACTGAATCCGTCACCATCGCTGTCGGGGCAACCGACTTCGCCGGACGTGGAGTCGCCAGCAGTGTTCGGGCAGTCATCATCATCATTGAGCACACCGTCGCTGTCAAGGTCATCTGGCGAGATGAAGGTAAACGATGCACCTGTTGAATGGCCCGCACCGTCTTTATCCCAAAGGGTAAGATCGATGGTGTCCCCAGTTTGCCCGGCCACTGGTGAGGTCACAACGATCGCTGTGTCGTTGACAACGGTTCCAGTCACGGAGCCATATTCCCCAAATTGGACCCTCATCTCGTTCGTTTGACTCAGGCCTGTGGATTTTGTAGCATACTTCAAGACGTCACTTGTTGCGTCGCTAAATGGAACGTGCATAACCCCGCTTTCATCGATGAAAAGAGAGTTCCCCTCACCAACCTCTGCACCACTCGCCATTGTGGTCACGGTCCAATTGGAGGTGACCGAATCGAGTGTAGCGTATTTTAGATTCTGTCCCGACCAAGTGTGGTAGACAATATGGGGTTGATCAGCAGCGTCAACTGCGATCGAAGGATCTCGACCGGTGGCTCCACTGGAATCCACAACAGTGTGCGTCCACCCGCTGTTCGGAGCGCCGGTGGAGTATCGTAAATCATCATCTTTGCTATCTTGATGAGCGATGTGGAATTGTCCTTGTTGGTCCATGGCCATCGAAGTCATGTACCCTGGATACATATCGCTCGGATATGTTCCTGTATCAACGAGATAGGAGTCCCAAGATCCACTTTTGTCTGTTGCGATCTTCAGTTTGGAGGAGCTTCTGTCTTGATAGGCGATGTAAATATGATCGCTTTCATCAATGACAATGGCAGAGTCACAACCACGGTTGTTTCCCGCCTCAACGGTATCAAATGACCAAGCAGTTCCGGTGTATGAGGCAAGGCGAAGTCCATTCCCGCACTGATCTGCTCCATCGGCAGCATACGAGATGTGTGGATTGTTGCTCGAGTCAACGGCGATACCGATTGGCCCAAAATGAGCGGAGTTTGAGACTGTAGTCTCTGTCCATCCCGTTCCGTTATAGTTCATGTAAACGAGGGTTTCATCCCATTGGGTGTAGGTCGTGTAGGCCAAGTGTATGTGGTCATTATTATCAATGACCATGTGGATATCCCAACAATATGTATTACCACAATCGTTGATCGCAACAGTATTCCAACCAGTTCCGTCATTGACACTGTGACGGATTTGGTAACTTCCATCCTTAATTTGTACGACATGGATGTGGCCATTTGAATCGACGGCAACAGCATTCCATACGCCGGCTTGATCAGAATAGTCCATCGTCGACTCCACCCATTGATGGTTGATTCCATCATCCGTTGTGTTCGAAAAGGCCAAGCCAGAAAAACCGCTTCCTGTGATTGTCAATTCTTCTCCACCAGTTGTCCAACCGCTTGATGGAGCGACGGTGAAGGAGGATGTGCGAGCTGCAGTGTTGCTGGATACATCTTCAAAATCCGACAACGCATCGGTGGTATGAACATCGCTGGTCGTGATGATGTGTCCAAAAGGCACGCCGAGTAACAAAATTGTTACCACCCAAAGAGCAATCCGCATGGCTAAACCCATTCGCAGGTAGTAAAAAAAGAGATGACCTGCAAACCAGCACCATTCTGTGATCTGTTGACAATCACCATCAGAGGTAAATTGTTTCAAATCCCTCAAGGACACACTGTGGCCAAGAACCGGCTCAAACTTTAACGGCCGAATTGATAATTTCAACTTGTGCAACTGCTTCGTAGTAGCAAATTGTTAATCGGGTTCGGCCTCGTTTCCTTGCTTCTCAACCTCACAATTCTACCTGTCGTGTTTACGGGGGCTGTTGCTGGAGCCGTTGAGGACAATTTTGCCACGTACCCTTTGGACGCGATCTGTGGCCAAGACGGGGATTGTGATTCGGTTGAGAAAGATTGGGCCACTTCAACTTCCACACGTGATTATTATGCGTGGGATCTCACCAATGCTGACCAGGTTTTGGAAAACCAAGTCCCCCCTGAATATGAGAGAAAAGGCCCTTATACCTACCAAATTACTTCACACAAAACATTGCTCGAACACGATGCTACCAAAGGTGAATTAACCTACAATACGGTCAATTCGTTTGAATGTTCTTCACAAAGTAAACATCCCTGTGACGAAGAATTAACGCAACTGAATATACAATTCAGGCCCCAAATCATTGGAGCAACTGGGAGCGCTGTCAATGGGATTATGGATTTGACGAAAATTGGTTTTGCAAGCGGCATGATGGATCAAGACCTCAACACCACTCAAGCAGGGATTGCAACAGCCGACCACATTAACTCGATGACCAGTACCATTGGCGGTGCAGGATTTGGCTCATACGGCTATACTGCTTTCCTTGCTGCCGATGCAGCAGGCGAAGTTAGTGTCATCTTACCGAATCTTCTTGACGGAAATCCACTTCCAGTTGCCAATTTTATTGAAGGAATCGATTCAGCATTATATTCCTCGCTTCACCCATCCGACCCTCTCTTCAATGTATCATTGCTCAACGACTTAGGCCCGGTGGCCTTCATGAGCATGGGGGAGCCCGAAGCCCTCCTTTCAACCATCGAAGAAGAACCTGCCAACTCTGTCAGTCTACAACGCGCAGAAGCATACGGCTATCTGGCGACTGAAATGATCGACACCAATAATGACGGGAATGAGGATACGCTCGTCACCGATTATGCTCAAACCCTCGCACGAGATTGGTCCCTCTACATTGCAATAGGGTTAGAATTTCAATCCAATGGAGGCGGTTCACCCTTTACCGATAGCGAAGATATTGCAGAACGTTTGGACAACTTACTTGATGTTGATTTTTCAGATGTTGATTGTCTTCATTTACTGATGAATGGAGATGGCAGTGACACTCCACTGGGATTACTCGCCAAGAACTCAGCTGGAACTGGCTTTGGCTTGAGCGCGTTTCTGGGAATGAATTCGACTGAAGCGATGTCGACCTTTGGACTCAACAGTGCTCAGTATGAGGCAATAGCGCATTGGTCCGAGGGTTGGGCAACCTCAGTCACCTCGTTACAAATGGCCCTTCTTGGCGGAAGTGGAACATTGAATGCCGGGCAATTTGTCAACACTTCTTTCGGGAACGAAGACCCAATTTTTGGTGGATACCTAACATATAGCATGAATCAGGGCGGAGATTGGGCCAATGGTAACGCCCTATCTGCAATCTCTCTGACCCCTGAACAATCTGCAAACATTCTCTACGGCCCGCTTGGTCTAACAACTTCTTCAGGTGCACTTTTATTCCTCTACGGTGAACTATCCGGGAAAGTAGCACCAGGATATTTGTCGGCCAGCGATCTTGGAACCGAACCATGGGGGGTTGATGTCATCGCTGATGCTTATGACATCGATGCAAATTCTGCTGCAGCGTTACAGTCTTTATTCATGGACACTATTTTTGGAGAATTTGTTGGAGAATTTTTAGTTAGCAGTTTTGCAACAACTCCGTATCTAACTCAATCAATCAACAGTTGGCTCTTGGGCTGGCACGATCCTGTAAACGCCTATTTAGCCTCAGGTGATTCATCAGATTTGAGTGTAGGATGGGCCTCTTTAGAATCAAATCAGACGTACTTCGGCTCGAACGGAGTGGCCAATGGAGACGGTACGAATTACACGATTTGTAGTGGCGAGAAATCATCTTGCGACAAAGGTGAACTGATCCAACAAGATTCGTCAGCACAATTGTCATGGAGAAATGACAGAATGGCTGAGGCAACCCTTGGGCTCATAACCCCTGAAGAAATATCTGGAGCAACCGGGGGATTCATCACAGGACAAGAAGACAAAGTGGATGTTTCGGGATATGCAATAGCAGACCTTACGTGCAATGGCGAAGATGAATTGAAGGGAATTCCAGTCAATGTCTGTTCGACCACCGTCAGTGCCACTGAGCGCTCAATCCAAGCCAATTTATTGAGAACTTTTTCGCTGATCGATGTGATACCCAGTGCTCTGCCAATCTATTTGGGAAGTGATATTGAGGTCAAGTCAGAACAACTCTCTGGCCTAATAATTGCAGGCGAATCAACCACGACATTCTATCTGGATCACCGGCAAGGCGACCAAATGCAAAGCCAACCAACGTTCAATGATTTAGTACCCGTATTCGAGATTAAATCCTCATCGGAAATTGGTGATAATGATGCTGAGAAGATGGAAAGTGCAATCATCCAAAATCAGAACTTTTTCACATACTGGATGAATTTTGATACACCATTAGATTTCATTCCATTCGTCATGTGGGTGCTCACGATTGGCTTTATTTCCGCATCGATCGTGAGAACTCTGAGAGCTCAGCCTGAAGACGAAATCAACCTCACCCAAGGAGAGGAGAAGCCTTCTATGGGCTTGCTCCAACGAATAAATCAAAACAACTAATGCACAAACATTCGATTGGTTGGCAACCCTCTTCGCCGCTCAGGGACCGAGTGTCCGTCGAGCAGCACCCGAATGGAGTTTTGTTTGGACTCAACATCAATGGAAATCAAATTCCAAGGTCGGACTCTCAGTCAAACGGAAATCCAGTTCGAGATGCATGCAGATTTTTCACCACGAATCCCTCACCATAGACCGAAGGTTGGATGATCATGAAATGCCTCCATGCAAAGAAGGAAGCAAGTTATCAAATATCAGCAAGATGAGAAAAGTACATGTCAAATCACGACGATGTGTTGGCTCGTATTGAATCGCTTCTCGAGGATGAAGACGATTGGGTGTCTGCTATGTCGACAGTGGCCTGTGAATTGCACACCTCCTTCGAACATTTTCACTGGACCGGTTTTTATCGAACTGTGAAGCCAAATGTATTGAAAATAGGGCCATACCAAGGCGGTCACGGTTGCTTAGTGATTCCTTTTGACAAAGGCATATGTGGCGCTGCTGCTCGAACTGGAGAAACACAAGATGTACCAGACGTTCATGCAAGATCAGAACACATTGCATGCAGTTCGACGACCCTAAGCGAAGTGGTCGTACCAATCAAAAATTCGAGCGGGCAGGTGGTTGCAGTCCTTGACCTCGATTCAGACTTACCCGCTGCTTTTTCGCCCGAGGACGTCTCGTTTACAGAACATCTTTGCCAATACTTAGGTGCTAAATATTTCTAATGGGCAAGGTCTAGAATCCATTGTACTGGGATACGATCTGCAAATACCATGGCAATCTCTCTCAAATCAGTTTAAGTTCAAAATTGACCTAATATGAAAACGGGAAAAGCATTATTTTGTATTTGCATTTGGTATATTCATGGTAGCGAATCTTTGCCCGCATTGCCAAGGCGAGGTAGAGCTCGATGCTGATGCGTCAGGCGAATTTGGATGTCCACATTGTGGAAGAGAATTTGAATGGAACACAAAAGATGGTGATTCAACAATTGCAAATCCAAGTTCCGGAAAGGTTGCTCCACCGTATGCTTGGTTATTCAGCAAGGCGGGTTTGGTAGCCATTCCTGTGCCATTGATCTTGGCATTCGTCCTCCTTCCGTTTTCACTCATAGCCGGATTGGTGATGATTTTGATCTCTGCGAACTTTTTCATCGCAGGTTCGGAACTCAGTTCTTGGATGTTTGAGGAATTAACGAAATTTGATTTTTCAGACGGCATTGATTCGTTTTGGGGAATTATGTTCGCCATTACGATTACTCCATTTGCCTTGATTGTTTTCCTCATTGCTACATTGTTCGGACTTTTGGGGTTAGCAATAATGTACTCTGCAATAGTAAGCCTGAAGCGTCGATAGATCGACAGTCTCTGAGAGGCTATCTGCCGACATCATGGTAAATCCCCCAAGAAGAGCTTGTTCATTCCATACTCGAGAAGTGCTTTTGCCAACTATATCCAAGTCATACTTCGCCAATACTTATCATGTGATGTAATAAGCACCCAGTATGAATACATTTGTCAAATTTGGAATCCCCGTTATGATTCTACTCATGTTTAGCGCCTTTCTCTTTGATCTTGGGTCGCCTTCCACAGACTATGAAGGAGAACTGGTTTTCGAGCAACAAGCGCCCGGGACCTATGAACTGGAGATGTATAATCCATTCTTCAACTACTACAACGTCTATGCTACAGAAGGTAAATCAGTGAACGTGGAAATACTCAACAGCAACGAATTTGGTGCATCTTACCAAACATGTGAGGAATTTGGAGAATGTGAATGGATCATGGAAAATGCTCCAATCGATGGGTTTGAATGCATTGGTCGTCTCTACGGTGGGGAGGCTGAATTCGACACGTATTCCATCCGTTTCACCGTAGATGAAAACGATGATGCAGAAATCAGGGTTCGGGAAGTTCAGGCTCAAGAAGAATATTCTGCACTGATGCAATTTATACCAATTCTCCTCCCACTTTCGATATTTGGATATGTGAGTTTGCTCATTCGCTCGAGGATCGGGCAAACCTCCACTTTTCATGGAAGCGGAAAAGACTTTTCATCGCTTTCAAACGAAGCCGATACCATGGAGGAGAGGTTCATGAACATTCAAAATTCAGGGGAATTGGATGCACGAATCAGATGGGAGGACGGGGTACTGAAAGTGGTGGTAGGAGGAAACGGTTCCTTAGGAATGGTTTTTGGAATGCTCCTAGCGTCGCTCATTGCCCTTGCATATGTATTCAACGGAATCACCACCGCAAATTGGTCTATGACGGGGATCGCAATCTTTGCATTCTTTGTTCTCATCATTTTCTTTTTATTGAATCTGCGCGGAGAAAAGATTCTGTATGTGTATGATGAGCACCTCGAAGTTCTCTATGAGCGATTGAACATAGCTACGCCTGAGATTCATGTCAACACACTTCGATCAGACATAACTGAAATCAAGTATTACACGCGTTGGGTTGAGTCAACTGATTCGGATGGCGATTCGAGTTCCTACAAAATACATGTGACTGGAATTGTATTGAAAAATCCTGATGATGAACGGTCTCTTACTCAGTCGAAGTATGCAATACCTTTGGTTGAGATTCAATCGGGCACTCAAACGGAAGCAGAAAATATGGCTGATGCACTCAACTATTTGCTGCAAATCAAAGATCAATCCGGAGAAGGGTCAGAACCAAAAGAAACCTTTTGGGGAGAAGTTCACGAGGATGCAGAGTCGACAATCGCACAGCAAAAAGTATCCCCTTCTGAGTCTAGCGTTTCCATCGAAACACCAATGCCCATCTCGGAAGAAGATTCGCAGGGTTCATTGCAGGATGAATCTGATGCGTTCATCCCTCATGAGCCTCGTGAAGTTGTAAGTTCGGTTATCGTTCAAACCTGTATAGCAACTTTCATCGGAGGTTTGATCTTCCTAACCATTGGATTTGGAACGTACGACAGAGACATATATTGGGGTCTGGATGTGATCATAACTGCAAATTCATTCACGTGGGCAGCAATCATGGCGTCCTTGGGCATCCTTTACATCTTTGCAGTGTACGCAACTTACTCCAAAAGAACATACATCGCGCATTTAGGTTTGGAAAACTCCGTTGTTGTAAGAACCAGTTGGTTTAATCAACCCCAAAAGGAAAAGATGAGAATTGACCTCGAGCCTACGTCCTTTATGGCAGAATACAATTATCATTCGTACGACGAAGAATCGGGTGAATCGAACACCACGACAAATTACGAAATACGCACCCCAGGTCAGCCTTCTCAAAAGTTACCAGACGGCTTTTCACGCCAGAAAGTGCTTCAAGTGACTGGCCTGACTCTCCAGGTGAGTGAAGATAGTTACTCATCGGACTTCGATTGATTTCTTTCTGACATGCCAAACGGTTTCCCGGGCCCACGATGCTGAAAGTAATTGGCCAATTCTTGAATATCTTCTTGAAAAACTTGATGACATGGTTGAGGCGCAGGATCAAAATCCACCTCCAATTAATCAAGAACAGAACGATCAATCCAAAATGGTTGAACAAAACATGCACATAGAGCTCAAATCACTCCCAAGCAGTGAATCCACACAGCCCGAATCACCGCTCAAGGCAATCCAGATGGGAAAGGATACGAGTGGCATACAGACGGCCAAGAAACCTCATGGCATCGCAACAAAAGTTACAATTCTGAATGGCAAAATTTCGATGCGCAAAACTATAAAAAAATTGACTGAGAGTGCTCGTACCGAGAAACTATCTGCAAATACCATGGTATTGGACCTAAGTGGTTGAACAAGATGTATCTAATGCCTAGCAATGAATAATAACATCCATGACTGAGACAGGGACATGAAGGACACAGAGACAGTAGAACAGGGAACTCCAACGATTTGGTTGAGAGTTTTGGGTGCAATCATTCTGGTTACAGGATTCTGGATGTTGCTAAACCCGGATCCATTGTTGGAGATTGCCTTCGATAGTTTTGGAGGG
>JAQXFM010000302.1 GCA_029250305.1 Candidatus Poseidoniaceae archaeon
ATCGGCTCCACATTCTCCATCTTACCTCTGGGCTCGAAGCTGATTGGTTGGAAGGGCGAACTTCGTTGCCAAGTCAGGCCAAAGGAAAAGGCGTCATCACAACTGAGGTTCTGCCTCAACATTTGACATTCAATGAAACGGATGTGGAACGTGAGGGTGTGCGACTGAAAATGAACCCCCCAATACGCTACCAAGCCGACATGGACATCCTATGGCGCAGAATTCACGACGGAACGGTGCAATGCATCGCCACCGATCACGCACCCCACACGTTGGAAGCAAAGGCGAAAGGATTCCCTGCAGCACCGAGTGGTATGCCGGGTGTTGAAACTTCACTTCCAGCCATGCTTACCCATGTAAAGGATGGCCGATGCACCATCGAAGATGTCGTCAAGTGGATGTCTGCGAATGTGGCGGATTGTTACAACATGACGAACAAAGGTGCACTTCGGCAAGGCCACGATGGAGATCTTGTCTTGGTCGACATGGAACATGAGGCCGAAGTAACTGATGAAAATTCGTGGACTCGTGTTAGTTGGAATCCGTACAGAGGTCGAACCCTTGTGGGATGGCCAATGGTCACCGTTGTAGCGGGTGTGCCAGTGTTCGAGCGAACGCCTGAAACCGGTCAAAAAGGGCAATTATTGGTGAAACCAGGCGAAGCTGGGACAGCGATCGAAATGGCTCCTTGGATTTAATTGTAAAAACGAATTAATATCCGATTCTGCCGGATAACATTATATGGCAAGATATTTGATTCCGGATTGAGGAAGTTTGCATGAGTTGGCTAGAAGAAAATATTGGAGAAGGATATCAACAGGTAATTGTCGGCGTTGTGCTGTTCATTATTGGTGCAACGATGGGTTGGCTTGAAGCCGCTGACGGCGCCATGACAGCAGCTGACGTCTATGTTCCATCGTTGCTGATGCTCTCTGGGGGGATGGTGACGCTGCTCGGCATCTCCTTTGGCACTGGCCATGAAGATGACAGGACAAACGATTTGATGGATGCCATCAACGATTTGACAAACAGAATGAACGCAATGCTCGGCGAAGAAGAGTGAGATCAAAGGCCGTAAATCCGGCCGTACTTCTCTTCCACGTAGCGTAGGAAAGGCTCGGGGCTTGGTGGAGCACCTGTGGCTTTTTCAATCAAATCAGCAGGTGACATCTTGCTTCCTTCTGCATGAATTCTTGGCCTCAACCATTCGAGAAGCGGCGACCAGTCTCCTGATTCGACGAGGGCATCGATGTCACCAAGCTCTTCAGCCATTGATTCGAGAAGTTGTGCTGCATACAAATTCCCGAGGGTGTAGGTTGGGAAATACCCAAATGCACCCATGGACCAGTGAATGTCTTGCAGGCATCCGAGGCGATCGTTTGGAACCTCTTCACCAAACCATTCCTGAAACATGGTGTTCCAAGCCGTTGGCAACTCCTTGACGGTCAATTCACCATTGAACAACTGTTTCTCAATTTCATACCTAAGCATGACGTGGAGATTGTAGGTCACCTCATCCGCTTCAACCCGAATGTAGCCGGTTGTCACTTTGTTGGCAATTCGATTCAAGGTTGCCGGGTCCCATTCTGGAGCGGAAGGGAAGTGCTCTTTGTACCAAGGGAGGGCAACCTTCCAAAAGGCAGGAGTGCGGCCGATTTGGTTCTCCCAAAACCGACTTTGTGACTCATGCACTCCAAGGGAAACTGCCGCACCGCGAGGTGTGTATGAATGATCTGGGTCGAGGCCTTGTTCATACAGGGCATGACCGGTTTCGTGCATAACGCCGTAGAGGCAAGAGAACGGCTCGCTCAAATCATACCGAGTGGTGAATCGCGTGTCCCCTGGCCAAAGTCCAGCAGAGAAAGGATGGGTCGATGCATCCATTCGCCCGGCCTTGAAATCAAAGCCCATTGCTTCTGAGACCTTGGTGCAGAAGGCTGTTTGTTGCTCGATTGAAAACTCGAGACCCTCCGGCCATGGAGGGTCTGGTGACGTTTCCTTTGCCGCCATGATGCGGTCGAGGAGGGGGACGAGGCGTTGCCGTAGCCCTGCGAAGAGAGGATCGTAGTCTGACACTTTCATGCCGACTTCGAACTCGTCCAATAAAGCATCATACGGAGTCCCTTCAACCTCGAGGTAGGATATCTTTTCCTTGGTCATGGAAACCAAGCGCTCAAGATGTGGCTCAAATGCTGCGAAGTCCGAAACGGCTCGAGCATCTTGCCAAGCCATCATCGCTTCGGACTTGGCACGAGCGTAATCCGCCACGAACTGCTCAGGGAGCTTGACCGCCTTGTCGTGAGCACGACGCATCTCTCGAACATTGGCCTGTTGATCTTCGTCTAAGCCTGGCTCTGCCTCAAGTTGAGCAATCATTTCTCCAAGGTCAGGGTTGGTTAATCGTGAGTGTGCTTCTTTTGCTAACCATGAGAGCATATCTGCTCGAGCAGTTGCCCCCTTTTCGGGCATGATTGTTTCTCTGTCCCACCCGAGATGACCTTGCAAGGCTTGCAATCGATGAATGTCTTGGACGGCGGTGATGAAAGCTTTGTAGGCGCTCATGATTTTCCATCGAGGCGTGGCACATGAACGCTCGTATGCGCGGACCACAGGTCGCGAGGTGGAGATGCA
>JAQXFM010000323.1 GCA_029250305.1 Candidatus Poseidoniaceae archaeon
AGAAGGGGCGACATCAGACACAGTGAATGGGGAAGCCAGCCTTGAAGGTGTGTACAATCGAGCTTTTGCAGGATGGAATGAGGGTCGAAGCATCGGCACAGTCCCCGTTCTTTGGGACCGCAAGCACAGCACGATTGTCAACAACGAAAGCCGTGAAATTGTAAGGATGTTTGACACCTTTTCACAAGCAGGTCTTGGCAACGGGACCTCTCTTTGCCCGCCAGAATTGCGACAGGAAATCGATGCGATGATTGATTCCAATTACGAATCTGTGAACAATGGCGTTTACAAATCTGGTTTTGCACGTACGCAATCGGCCTACGAGGAAGCAGTTACGGCTCTTTTTGCCCGACTCGATGCGTTGGAAGCTCACCTCGAAGGAAGGGATTGGTTGGTTGGCGAAGGAGCCGGGCAACTCACTGAAGCAGACATCTGTCTCTTCCCTACGCTTGCACGGTTCGATTTGGTTTACGTGGTTCACTTCAAGTGCAACCTGCGTCGAATCATCGATTATCCAAATCTACAAGCTTTCGTAGAGCGTATGATCGGTCTGCCTGGCGTTAAAGAAACATGCAATTGGCATCACATGAAGGCCCACTATTTTTGGTCGCATCAGAACATCAACACCTTCCGAATCATTCCCCTTGGGCCGCTTGAAGGCGCCCACACAACGTGATGCATCCTCCTTCTGTAGAAACAAGCGAGTGATTTCGCTGCCAGTTTGAGCTGCTCTCGCTGAGCCGTAGAGTTGATGGCGGAGTGTTCCCTCGTCATGGTATGCGAGGTGTTGCGCTGGTGCTTGTGTGCTTGTTGCTCTGTGCGCCCGCCGTCTCTGCATGCGAAACGGAGGCTGCCAACGCACTGGTTGGAAAATTCCCCTCGCCAACCGGGATTTCACCTGATAAGGATGATTCCATACGTGAAACGACCCGGCTTGCTGCAATCGGCCATGAAACGGCTCGCTACATGCTTTGGAGGGTCCTCGCCGGTGAACAGTTCACAGAACTTGAAATCGCTCAAGAAATCGATCGTGCGATGGAAGAGAACGGTTCAAATCCAGAGTGGAAGAGTTTCGACACCATTGTCGCAAGCGGTGCAAATGGAGCAATTCCTCACGGGGATCCTGACAACAATGGTGCAGGCCCCACCATCGTACAACCCGGCGACGTGGTCGTGGTTGACCTTGGGGCGAGGGTGAATGATTGGGTCAGTGATGTGACAAGGAGTTACATTGTCGGGCCGACGACCAACGAGACCATCATCGAAGTGTACATGGCTGTCTACGATGCTCAAAATCTCACCTTCCCAGTCATTGAAGCAGGTACGCCCGCATGGGTGCCTGATGATCTTGCACGAACACACATCGAAGAACAAGGCTATGGGGAGTATTTCATACACAGCACCGGGCATGGTTTTGGCGTCTGTGTCCACGAACCGCCGTTGATTTCAGGCGGCACGGACGATCCACTGTTTGGCCTTTCCTACAACGAACAACCGCTTGCGGTGTGGGATGCTATCACCATCGAACCTGGCATCTACCTTGATGGATGGTTTGGCGTGCGCATCGAAGATGATTTCTTAGTGAATCAAGAAGGTCATGAATTTTTGACAGAGTCCTTGCCTCGTGACCTTGATTGGTTCATGATTGAAATTGATGACTATGAGCCATTGGAGTGGCATAGCGAGGGGTCTGAAGACGAGGAGGAGTCAGGGATCGCAGAGGTGCTTCCTGCTCCAATCAGCGGACTTCAATCGATGATGTTGCTCACTCTTGTCGCCGTTGCATACCATCGGCGAGAAGAAGCGCTCTAAATTGAATTTGAGTGAACTCACAACGGGGTTCGAATGCCCATTGCTCGGACAACGCACCATCCGGCTCGTGCTTCGAAGATTGCAAAGGCGCCTCCGAATACAGCACCTGCGGTGGCAAGCCACCAGAATGTTCCGTCTACAAGACCGGTTGCGAGCCC
>JAQXFM010000332.1 GCA_029250305.1 Candidatus Poseidoniaceae archaeon
GCAGACGCTCCAACAGATGTTGAGCTGGAGTGCCTTGCTCAGACGTGGAGCGAACATTGTAAGCACAAGATTTTCGCCTCAAAAATACACCACATCGATACCGAAACCGGCGAGGAAGCCACCATTGATTCAATCTTCAAAACGCACATTATGAAGCCAACACACGACATGCAGAAGGAAGTCGATTGGCTTCTTTCAGTGTTCCACGATAATTCAGGTGTCATCGCATGGGACGATGAGTGGAGCGTGTGCATGAAGGCTGAGACTCACAATTCACCATCTGCTCTCGATCCTTACGGCGGCGCTATGACCGGCATCGTTGGTGTGAACCGCGACATCCTCGGAACCGGATTGGGTGCTCGCCCGATCGCCAACACCGACGTGTTCTGCTTTGGACCACCAAACTGGGAAGGCAACCTTCCGGACAACCTCTTCCATCCATCGCGTGTGTTCCGTGGTGTTCACGCAGGCGTTCGAGTCGGCGGGAATGAATCAGGAATTCCAACAGTCAATGGAGCCATCGTTTTCGATGACCGTTACATCGGGAAGCCCCTGGTGTACTGCGGCACCATAGGAATCATGCCACGCCGTCTTCCAGACGGCCGAGAAAGCCACATCAAGACGCCGGTAGCAGGTGACATTGTCTACATGGTCGGGGGCCGAGTTGGCTACGACGGTATTCACGGCGCAACCTTTTCTTCACTCGAACTTACAGAAGAAAGCCCTTCAAGCGCAGTTCAGATTGGCGACCCAATCACCCAGAAGAAAATGATTGACATGGTTCTCGAAGCACGAGATTTGGGCCTGATCACCTGCATCACCGATAACGGGGCCGGCGGGTTATCCTCCTCCATTGGCGAGATGGCAGAATACACCAACGGATGTGAAATCGATCTTGCGAAGGTACCACTCAAGCAAGCAGGTCTTTCCGCTTGGGAAATTTTAGTTTCAGAAAGCCAAGAACGCATGACGATTGCCGTCAAAGCAGAAGACTGCGCTGCGTTCGATTCGCTTGCTGCATTGCATGAAGTTGAAGCGACCGCCGTTGCAACCTTCACCGATAGCGGCATCTTCCACGTCAAATACGATGCGACAACCGTTGCGTACCTTCCAATCGAATTCCTTCACGACGGTGTACCTCAGTTGCAACTTGAATCAGAATGGACAGCACCAATCGTGGAACCATTCGTTCCACCAACCGATGCCGATCACGCCGATCTTTTGTTGAAGATGCTCGCCCGACCAAACATCGCAAGCAAGGAAACATGGGTTCGTCAATATGACCACGAAGTCATCGCTCAGACCGCAATCAAACCGTTCGTTGGTGTGAAGCGCGACGGACCTGGCGACGCAGGTCTGATTGCTCCAATTCATGGCAACCCACACGGTCTTGTCATTTCGTGTGGCATTGCCCCCCGGTATTCTGATCTCGATGCTGGTGCAATGGCAGCCGCTTCAATTGACGAAGCTGTGCGAAATGCAGTGTGCGCGGGCGTTGATGTCGACAAGATTGCAGGCTTGGACAACTTTTGTTGGCCGGATTCAATTGAATCAGTCAAAACCCCCGATGGCCGCTTCAAACTAGCACAACTTGTTCGTGCTAACCGTGAACTTGAACGCGTTTGTCGAGCGTACCGTTTGCCTTGCGTCAGCGGAAAGGATTCGATGAAGAACGACTATGGTACAGGTGAAAAGAAGATTTCAATTCCACCAACGTTGTTGTTTTCGCTCTTTGGAGACCAACCAGATGTCAGATTCACAGCAACGAGTGATTTCAAGAACGCAGGCGACAAAGTGTACCTTGTTGGCCGATCACACAATGAATTAGGCGCTTCTGAGATTGCGTTTATGATGAAAGAATCAGGTCATGCAACCGGTATCGGCGGCACACCACCTCAACTTCCAAACCCTGAACAGAACCTCAACACATACCGAGCGCTCTCCACGGCTATTCAGTCAGGACTCATTCAGACAGCCCACGACTGCTCTGAAGGCGGCGTTGGTGTAGCGGTTGCAGAGATGTGCATCGGTGGCCGCATCGGCGCAACCATCGATCTTGATGGAACGGGGGATGAACACCTCTGGGCTCGCATGTGGGGTGAATCGCTTGGACGGTTTATTGTGGCAGTCGCTCCGGAAAAAGAACAAGAATTCACAGCATGGATGGCAGGCCATCCAATCACGGTGCTCGGCGAAGTCGTTGAGGAGCCCATGCTTACCATAACCGATGGTTATTCAGAAATCGCCTCAGCAAATGTGGAAGCAATGGTCACTTCGTGGCAATCAACACTCGACATGACCGGAGGTGTTGAATGATGTCAGCACCGAAAGTCGCCGTCTTGTTTGGTTTCGGAATCAATTGTGATCATGAAACTGCAGCCGTGTTCAACCTTGTCGGCGGTGCAGCAGAACGCGTCCACGTGAACCACTTCATCTCCGGACAACGCTCCCTCGAGGATTTCCAAATTCTTGCGGTTCCTGGTGGGTTCTCTTTCGGCGACCACCTTGGCAGCGGTCGTTTAATGGGCAACAGAATGCGTTTTGCCCTCCGTGAACAACTCCATGCCTTCGTCGCAGCTGGTAAGCCAATTATTGGCATCTGCAATGGATTCCAAGTGCTTGTCAAAACCGGGCTCCTTCCTGGCCCAAACGCACCCCTTCCTGACTTTGTGCAACGAGCGAGCCTCACTCTCAACGACTCGGGGCGATACGAAGACCGCTGGGTTACGTTGGAATTCGATCAGAAAAGTCCTTGCATTTGGACAAAGGGAATGACTCGAATGGATTGCCCGGTCCGTCACGGAGAAGGCAAATTTGTCATGCCTTCAACAACAGATTTCGATGCTCTTGATGCTGGCCACCAACTCACTGTTCGCTACGTCGATCCATCCACCCCCGTTGGCGCTGGTATTACCGACGAACCCCTCCCGTTCCCATTATCACCAAACGGTAGCATGCGAAACATCGCTGGTGTGTGCGATTCTACAGGCCTCGTCTTTGGCCTCATGCCCCACCCTGAAGCAGTGTATGCGAAGTGGCTTCATCCAGATCACACTCGAAACACTGCGCCTGGTCCAGAATCAAGTGATGCGCTTGGTGAGTGGGAAGGCGAAGGCCTTCAGATGTTCAGAAACGCAGTGAACTACGCAAAAGAAAACCTCTGAGGATTGGATGTGGCGAAACGAATCGAACATATTGATTCGATTCGTGCGATTGCTGTGTTGCTCATGGTGATGGTTCACGCCGCAGCAACATGGGGCCCCCCATCAACCACCCAACCATCTGCGCTTGTTTACGCCGTCTCAGGATTAGGTGGTCTTGCAGCTCCACTCTTTGTGACAGTGTTCGGCTGGGGTTGCGTTCAAGGTACTTCCACGCAGCGTCAACGGTCTCTGAGGGCTGCGTTTTTCATCGTGGCTCAAGGCGCTATCAACGCCTCCTCGCCACATTTGTTCGAGATTTGGACGCCAGGCGTGTTGACACTGTTTGCCTTACTTACACTTGCACAACCTCTGTGGTTGAAAACGCTCCAGTCAGAGCAGATCCCAACTTTCCACCTTACGGTGTTGACATCATTCTGCATCATTTTCTTGGCGCCTGGACTCCAAGGTGAAAGTGCATGGGCAAGTCGAATTGAAACAGAGAGCATCCAACAATGGCTCAGTCACGCTCTTTTGACCGGTACATACCCACTTTTCCCATGGTTGATGTACGCCATGTTTGGAGCATGGATTGCAATCAACGACGGCAAGCCAGGGATGTTCCCAGCTAGCAAGGAATCAGTGTCGATGCTAGTTGGGGCCTTTTTTTGCACTGCTTTCACATTGGGATATTCGGCATACAA
>JAQXFM010000341.1 GCA_029250305.1 Candidatus Poseidoniaceae archaeon
AGTGCTCGCCCTGCAATGATCGGATCCCACTCGATGGCGTCTTCTGCCACGATTTGTGCAAAAGCTTCTGACACAATCGGTTGTTGACGGACTGTTGCGAACGGCGCCATGTGAATCAAGGTGGTTCCATCGTAGCCTCTTGAAACTGCAGTGAAATCGCCAGACAGCGTCCCAAACTGCATCAGGTTCTCAGTGGTTGATTTACCCGCATCTTGGATGTCAAGTCGGATGGCTTGTGTCTTGAGTCCGCTTGCAAATCCAACGCACTCGTTAAGCGTAGGATCGGCGCAATCAGCTCCAATCCATGTCTCTGTGCTTGTGCCGGCAATGAAGGTCAACTGATGTGTTTGGTCGATGGTCGCAAGACCATCGCTGAGGGTGGCAACAATGCAAATTTGTTCCTGGCGATGGCAAGTGATGTCAGAAACTGCAGAACTACCCGTCCCCTCGAGTTGAACCAATCCAGTGCCTTCAGAGAATTTCCAAACGCTTCCATCAACGGCTCCAAAGTACGCATAGTCCCCTGATGGGCGCCATTCGACGGCCGTCATGTTCAATCCGAAAATCGCCCCTGAACCATTGACAGGTCCAATGCTGTAATCGGAGGCGACATACCGCATGGCCATGCCAAAATCACCGGTCATCAAAGCAGTCTTTGCACCGGGGTGCCAAGCCACGTCTTGGAAGGTATCCGAGCGCCCAGAATTAAGTTCGATGTCTTGGCCTCGATCCCCAGCGTCTGTAGCCGATATGAGGTGAGCATATCCATCTTCACCAGCGATGAGAACTCTGAGTCCGTCAGGTGAAACGGCACCAGTTTTTATTCCGAGGTCATTGTCAGATAGAGTGTCCTCAAGTTTGAGGTCAATCAGTGACTCTGGTTGTGATTGCACACTTGGCACCATCATCAACAGCATCATCAGCAACGCAATCGAGGCCTTCCGCATAGCAGTGCCAGCGTGCGTTAGAACAAAAACCCCACAGAAGAACAAGATGAAGACTTCAACGACCAACAGCCTTCTCTTTTCACGGTGAGCCTTATGTTCAAGAGCGGTTTGGAGTGGACATGGAGCGATTTGCAGTCAAGCGTGGATTAGAGAAAAAAATGGGCGGCAACGCAGGCTTAGCCAAGTTGGCTGCTCAGTATTTCAACGACCTGCAGGTCGATGCAAACGGTGTGTTCAGCGGAACATACGGCATCATGACCCACATTAGCGGCGAATTTAGCACCGATGGCAAACTCGCCCTCGAGGTTCAACAACTCAAGGGATCGGACCTCTCTGCTTTCTTGAGCGCCGATGGTGGTCGAGAAGAGGCAATGGAGTCTCGAAAGCGATACTCATCCTTCTTGGATGAGGCAACTGGCTACACGCCAAAGCAACGAGGCGACAAAGCAAAGGAAGAAGGAAAGAAGTTCTCAAAGGCCAAATCAGCCATCAAAATGGCTCACAAAACCATCGAAATGAGCACCAGTCTTGATGCAGCGACCATCGAAAAGGCGCATGCAATGATTGCTGAACTTGAATCAATGATCGAATCTGGCACAGCTCCTTCC
>JAQXFM010000347.1 GCA_029250305.1 Candidatus Poseidoniaceae archaeon
CCTACTTCGCCTTCATCGTTCACTTGCGATTGTGCAAAAGGGTAATGCCAACCAAGAGCCTTCAAGGCTGCATGAAGGGTTGAAGCACGTTCCTTTGCCGTCCAAACCACCACTTGCACGGGGGCTTGGTCGCTTGAACCACTCATGCTTGCATCAAGAGGGGAACGCCTATGAATGTCGCGTGACAAGCGGCCACTATGAGCGAACAGACTGGTTTGTCGAACCTTCGTCAGCAGGCCCTCGCCCACGTGCTGATTGCTTTGATGGCCGTCTCGATTTTTGCCCCTATGGCCGCGGCAGCGGGGATGGCATCGTGTGACAAGGATCCCGGGGTTGCCGTTGATGGAATCTGTGATACTTATGACGATTCAGACGATGGAACGCCGAACATGCAGGATTGGATTGAAGGCACCTATGAGTTCACAATGCTCGGTACTGAACAAATACAATTGGAACTACAATGGGCCATTCGTGAGTTCGACCGTGAAGCACTTGGCTTCACCGATCCGTTCATCACAAGCGCTCTTGCAAACGACGGTTTGGATGAAGACGACGGTGCTCCGGCGGATTTCATCCGGAATTATTTCGACCAAGAAACCGCTGGCTCAGGCTCACCAACGGTCGGTTCGAAGTTGAAAATTGAGCTTTCAAACGCCATTGAAGATTCTCTTGAATCCAGTTTCGGCGAAGTCGCAGTCACGACAGATTATTCCAACCAGTACATCGACGGTACGACGACAACTGCTTGTTCTATCGATCCGACATCGGACTCAGCAGAGGAAGGTGCTTCACAGAACAATGTCTTCAATCCGCCAATTTGCATTTCGACCTCAGCACTGATTCAACTGGACCAATCGACGTTTAATTTGCAGCCAAACCCGGATTTGGACCTTGAACGAGCGTACCAAGGTCTCTTGGTCATGGGCACGGAAATCACCTCGACGTTCGATTTTGTGGCTCGCCCTGGCCATCTTGCGACCTACACAGTGAATCCACCGAGTTATGCAACCATTGATGCTGTTGACGCATCGGGTACCTTGATTGAACACACTGGGGCATCGCCGTATAATTCCAGTTCTTGGACGCTTGACCATCGACTTGCACAACCAACAGACAGCGACCTAAGTCAGGGCGTTGAATTGACACTTAAGCATCGGAATCGAACCAGTACGAGCACGGTGGATGTCCCCTCGGGGTCGAAAGCATTGGATCTTCACATCACCCTTGATCTTGAAGACGAATCTGCAGCAACCCTCGGTTTTACAGCCGGTATGCACTACCTCGACCAAGCTACAATGGACGATTGGGGTGTTTCACTGATGTCGGTGGCCGAACGAGCAACGGTGCCAGTTGTGACCGCAGATGGCATTCGTTTGGCCTATCACAACGGTCTTGTGGACTTGGATAATTTCACATCTCAGTTCCCTGTTGGTGCGATCGCTGAAGGTGTATCCTCGGCGGTTGCCGGTATTGAGACGATTGAGATGAACGACCTATCATGGGTTTCCACTCAAGATGCCGTTGGAACACAGCCCTCCGGTGGTCTGAATTATTCTCACACGACTGGGTGCTCTGAGGTCGCACCAGCCGGGGTCGAACTCCGGTTCTGTGTTGAAGGTGAAGATGCCATGGGCACAAACCACCCAGTCTACCTCTCCACCACAAGCCAGCCATTCTCAATGCGTCTTCTGGATATTATCTCAGAAAAGAGTGGCAATCAAAAAGTAGCGGAATTCATTTCAAACAATGGTAATCAAACAGTAGCGGAATTCCTTGATGTCCTCACAGAGGATGATTTAGAGCGTGTGCTAAATGGCGGTTTGGTTGTGACAAAGTCCCTTAATGACAACTTCCTTTCAGACATCGTCCCATCAGATTTACCACCCTCTGAGGTGACGTTGGAAATTATTCTTCCAACGTGGGTCCGCACGGCCGAGGGGAACGACCGTCTCATTCTCAAGCACACCATCGAAGGGAACAATAGCAATGACATTTCGTTTGCTGGAACAAACTCCTATGACTGGCGTCAAGTGGTGCGCGATGACTATCAAAATGTGAAATGTCAGACGACACAACGAACATGTGTCACGACGGCGCTTGAAATGGACGCAAGTTCAATTGACATCAATGAATTCACCCAAACACTGTCTGTCGAATTAGGTCTGAATG
>JAQXFM010000356.1 GCA_029250305.1 Candidatus Poseidoniaceae archaeon
ATGGCGATGGCTTTGGCGACAACACTGCTGGTACCACTCCCGATGACTGCCCAAGTCAAGCAGGCACCTCGACCGCTGACCGCCTCGGATGCTTCGATGCCGATGAAGATGGCTACTCCGATGCAGATGGATTCTGGTCCACTGAAGACGGCGCTGACGCATTCCCCAACGACCCATACCAGTGGTCCGACTTTGACGAAGATGGATTTGGCGATAACTGGGCCAACGATACATGGGGCGATCGCAGCACCACATGGCCTGGAGAATACAACGCTGATGCAGAAGGCCAAGACGCCTGCCCAACACAAGCCGGCACCTCCTTCCAAGCTGGCATGGTCGGCTGTCCAGATGCCGATGGTGATGGCTGGTACGATGTAATGGATGCCTTCCCGCAAGAACCAACGCAACACGCAGATGCAGACGGTGACGGATTTGGTGACAATCAGAGTGGTGTTGAACCCGATGCTTGTCCTGACCAAGTTGGCACCTCAACCTTCGACCGCTACGGATGCGTCGACAGCGATGGCGACCTCCGTTCTGACCCTGATATCAACTGGATGCCTGCCCAAGGTGGCGACGCATTCCCTGATGAGCCGACTCAATGGTCCGATGAGGACCTTGACGGCTACGGTGACAACCCGACTGGCGTCACACCAGATGACTGCCCAACCGTTCGTGACACCTCCTCCATCGACCGACTTGGTTGCGCTGACACCGATGGTGACGGCTATTCGGATCCTGATGCAACGTGGACAGTCGCAGATGGTGCAGATGCATGCATCAACGGACGTGGAAACTCGACTCAAGATCGAATCGGTTGCTACGATGAAGATGGTGACGGCTACTCAAACCCAAGCGCTGACTGGACCATTGAGGACGGCGCTGATGCCTATGTCGAAGACCCAACTCGTTGGATTAAGGAAGCCTCTGCAGATGCAGACGGCCTTTCCGGCGGATTTTCAATCGTTTACGGTCTCGGTGGAATGGTTTTGATTGCAGCCCTTGCTGGCGGTGCATTCTTCTTGCGAGGTCGCGGTGAAAGCGAGGAAGAGAAAGCCTGGAACCAGTCACAAGGCGGTTTGCCGGCTATGCCACCGATGGGTGGAATGCCTGTTGGCGGCGTTGCCATGCCTGACTTCAGTGCACAACCCGCAGTTGCGGCCGTGGCCATGCCGAACTTCGCCGCTCAACCTGTGGCGCAGCAACCAGCAGCCAGTTACGCTGCTCCAGCGGTCGAGCCCGCTCCAGTGGCTCAACAGCCGGTTGCGCAACCAGCACCAGCCGCTGCTGACCCTGCAAGGACCTACTACGAAGGATTGCTTGCTCAAGGCTACCCTGCTCCTGATGCGCTTGGTTACACTCAGCAATACTACCCAGCCTTCCAAGGTTGAGCGCTCGGCTTGAACATGGTGTTAAATGCCGGTTTCGATGAGCGCCATAAGGGTGGATGCGTTGACGTTTGATTCAGCATACGAACCGTTCTTTCAACCTCCCGGATGGATTGTTGGACCGATTTGGGCCGTCCTGTACTCCTGTTTGGCCATCAGCTTCAGCAGCGTGCTGGCTGTGCGTGACGAGGTGGAGCAATCCACGTTGGTGATCGCTCTCTTCTTGATTCAATTGGCTGTGAATTTGGCTTGGCCTTCAGTGTTCAACTCAGAACGATACCTTCTCGCATTGGGCATGATTGCGGTCATGGTTGTGTTTGCAAGCATCTACGCACTTGCTGTTTACAAGGCTGCACCAACGGCTTCGATGTTGGTTTGGCCCTACATTGCATGGGTTGCGTTTGCAGGTGCAATTAACGCAGCGTACTACCTTGAAGCAAGGTCGTGATTCTCAGCACTGATGGTTGTGCTTCGCCACATCATGTGAGGACTTCGAGCAAGCGATCTTGCTCAGCAGCCATTCGAAGTTCCATAGCGATGCGTCGTCCGCTTGACATTGGCTTGCGCCATGTTGCGTTTCCGTATGGGTGTCCAACGCTCACGTGAACGTTTGTTCCTCCACCCAAACGAGGTGCAACATCGTAGATGTAGTAATTCATGTCCTTGTCAATGCAGGTTTGCAAACAGAACGGACCGATGATTCCTGGGTCGTAGTGCTCTTTGCTTGCGGTAATGAACTTTTCACCGAGTTCGAACGCCTTCTCCAGCAAGGATTCACGGATGGTGGCTGTGTTGTGTCCAACCACGGTCATCTCTGGAATTTGTTGGTGGGCTGGCATGGTCATTTGCTGCGGTGCAGGCAAACGGACATGACCGTCAAGTGATGATTCGAATCGCCAATCGACACCAAGCAGTTCCAATTTCTCGCCTTCTTCAGCAAGAGGGCTGTAGAAGAAGTTGAGGTTGAACACTGGTCCGATGACGTAGCGTTCGATTCGAGCACCTTCGAGGGATGCCTCGTCGATGACGCCCTCGGCGAGCAATGTCTTGGATTTCTCAAGGTATTCCTCGTAGGAAGCACATGTGAAGAAACCACGTTCGAGTTTCTTCTGAGCGTGATGCAACTTGACAATTACAAGGCAATCAATGTCTTGCGGGTCTGCGATTGCTTCAGGGTATGGAAGGCCTGCTTTGTCGAGGATCCAGTAGTAGTCTTGGTCTTCTGTGCGCTCTTCCATACGGAGCATGTTTCTCGAACCAAACAATGGCACCTTGAAGGTGTCTTCAACATCCTCGATGGAGGAGTAGGAAGTGAAGGAACGGTTTGGGATGTAGACGACGTTTCGCTTGCGCATTTCGGCTTGCATCTCTGGCTTCATCACATCGTTGAATGAAGGCATGACAATTGCCTTGTCCACCATGCCTCGAGTCACACGTCCAGAACCGCTTCGGTGGGCCTTGAAGTAGTTGGCATAGGTTCTGTGTCGGCCTTCTTTGCAGTATGCGACAGTGGGGAATCCTTCCTCAATAGCACCGTCACAAATGTCCAGTGCAGAGTGGGATGCGGTCATCCCGATGCGGAGTTTCATTCGATCGTAATCATCGACGATTGCAGCAATTTCATCTTTGGATAGCATGTGCGCTCCCTCGGTAATCTTCCCTGTGGTCGGGGGGGTCTTTCATGTCATCGCAGGGCGATGTTCAGTCAAATCGTTGGAGTTGCATCAATTCGTCAGTGGAAAGGGTCTCTCCTGACATCAATTTGCTCATCAAATCCTGCACTTCAACACGGGCCGATGGACGTTGTCCAGCACCAGCGCTTGCGCCACGCATGGCACGGAGGATGTCTTGAATCGAGTGAAGGCATCGAAGGGAGACGATGTAGAGGTGGTGTGCCTTGTCTGCTTCCTTCTTCGACTTGCGAAGTTCTCGGTGAGCAGATTCAGCCTTGTCTCGTTGACGGTCGACTTCCTTGTTCCACTGGAGCATCAAATCGTGCGCTTCTTGAGCAGCTTGTGCAGCAGCGGTCACTTCTTCGTGAGCCGCTTCCTGTGCTTCCATGGCGACACGGAGCAATTCTCGTGCTTCCTTGAGGTCGGTGTTGCCGTCTTCACTGGTCTTCATCTTCTTGATCTTGGCCGCAATTTCCTTCATGCGCTTCATGACCTTGGTTTCGTTGTTCCCAGTGTGGCGTCCACGCTCGAATTCGTTTTCGAGTCGGTTGAGTTCTCGCTTGAGGGTGTGAATTGTTTCTGGTGGCTTCTCTCGTCGTCCACGTCGTTGTCCTGGTTCAACAGGAGCAGGTGCTGCTTGTGGACCCTTTGCGGCCTCGAGCATTTCCTTTGCTGCACGAACGGATGTGTTCGCTTCTTGGCGAGTTGCTTTCTTGTCACGAACGATTTCGTTCATTTGTTCTCGGATTTCACGTTGTTCGCGCACTTGCACGATGAGTTCTCGAACTTCAGCGTTCAACTCGTTGCGGGTACCCGTGAATGTCTTCGATTTGTCGTTCCATTCGTCACGGGTTGTTCGGTAGCTGGTCGCTTTACCATCGACCAGTTTGCGTCGCTCTTCGAGTTGAGTTTTGAATTCAGTCATTCTGTATCGCACCTGTTCGGTGGAAGATTCCCATCTTCTCACCGGTTTGGCGACCTTGCACCCCCATTTAATCCCTTCACTGCGAAGCGATGATTGCAACGGCATGGGTGGGCAATGGTTGCACCTGTTGTGGGCGTCGAACTCAATGAGGGTCATCAGACGATTAAGGCGTTGAGTGAGACGATTGCTTGGGCGAGCAGTGAGCGGATTTTACCCAAATTCGCATCGGTGTCGCACTTCAGCACAATCACGCGCTCGCCTTTCAGTCGTTCAGCCATCACACAGGCGTTCTCGCCATGAAGGGACACCCGAGTTGCCTTGGATGCGTCCAACGGACCGATCACTTGAGCGAGTTGCTCAACCGTGTCATCGTGGCGTGGCGAGGTGGTGGTGGCAAAGCCATCGCTGTCCAAGAGAGCGACCTGTTGAACCCCGTCGTGGGCCAACAGTCCATCGAGCACACGCTGTTCCACATCCGAGGGATGCTGAAGGGGCCGCTTAACCTTTGACCCCATTCCAAATTCAATTGGGATTGGAATTGGAGGGGACTGGTCCGTTCATCATGTAACCCAATCCGGATTTGTAGTAGTTTTCAAGGTGCTTTTTGATTTCGAGACCTCTCGTTCTATAGAATTTGAGGGCGCCATCATTCGACGCTTTCACTTCCAATTGGATGAAGTTCTTTTGATTCGCATGGCAAACGCCAACAAGATGATTCCAAGCTAAGGAACCCCAGCCAAACCCTTGGTATTCTGCCTTGAGGGCAAACGCTGCAATCCGAACCCCGTCTTGCAAAAATGGCAACGCCCACATGAGG
>JAQXFM010000357.1 GCA_029250305.1 Candidatus Poseidoniaceae archaeon
CTCTCGTTCGGTCCATGTTTCATTCATTCGAGCACTGTACCGCATCTTGGTGATGAAGTGAAACGAGTCAAGAGGAACCTGTCCAGGGGCGATGCCCAATTCTTGTTCCAACTTGCGCACAGCTGCCCGCTTGGAACCCATGGCATCAGCCTCGTCCATTTCCTCATCGCTGTGCAGAGGGTGGGAGCAGCAAGAGTTTGCCCACACATCCGGGAAGGTGACTTTATCAGAGGCCCGACGTTGAAGCAAAAGGCGCTTTTGACTGTCAAAAAGGAGGACGCTGAAGGCGCGGTGGTACGCACCGGTGCCACGATGAGCAGCAATTTTCGAGCCCGGTCCAACAACATGATCCCACTCATCTGTGAGGATAATCGCTTCCGCCATGAGGGCTGACTGCGTAGAGTCAGCACCCAACGACGACAACAACTTTTGCTCATCATCTGCAAGTTCGATGGTTGGGACATCAGAAATTCCGTAGCCTGCCATAGCAATCCCTAATTCAATCGACGCGCGGTCGCTACATGAAGAGTTCTCTCAATTTCCATCATCCTGACGGAAGGAAGTACTCAATGGACCACGCGTGTACCACGCACATCACGGCCCATGCAGGCATCAAAAACACGGTCGGCATGACCGCCATTCACCATGAGAACTTCAACACCTTTTGCAGCAGCCTGAGCACCACGTGCTGCCTTGAGGCCAATACCGCCTGTAACATCGATTTCAGTGTGGTGGATGCCTTCAAATTCAATCGAAGGCGACCACTCTTCGATCAAATCGTCTTCTGTGGCTCGGTCTGGTGGGCAACGAAGTAAGCCATCGACGCCACCAATGGCAAAGACCAAGCGTTCAACATACGGCACTTCGGTTGCTAATCTGTACACGAGGTCATCGCCTGAGAGAATTCCGAATTCTGCATCCCCGTCAACAGGCACCACGTCACCAAACGTGACGGCTACCGTCCCTTCTCTTACATTGAACCGGGCAAGGTCACCTTCGAACTCAGCCCCAACGCCTTTCGCCCAATGATGAGGGGGGTGAATCACCGTTGGGACGCCCTGTTGTTGAAGTGCCGTGCATACATGATCATTGAGCGCCAACATTTCCTGACGGACGCATGCGACTGCATCGGCTTGTGATTGACATTGATCGTCTGGAGTGAATTCTGCATCGACGCGACCCTCATTGAGTCGCCAATGTTTGGCACGAAGGTGCCCGAATGAACCAGCGCCATGAACTAAGATCACATCCACTTCGTTGTCCAAGCAACGTCGAACGGATGTGGCTAAAGCCTCAATCACATCGAGTTGTGGTGTGCAGAGCGTTGTCTTGTCGGTGATGAGCCCACCGCCCCATTTGATGACCACACGCTCACGCATGGCTGTTCCAAACGGATTCGGCTCATGAGGTTGACTCACTAAAACTGACAACAAGGACGGCACCAAGCATTGATGAGGCTGGGCCGAAAGCAAGGGGCATGGCAGAAGGACCAACTCTCAGTGATTTCATGCGACACCTGCAGGCAGTGCTCGAGGAATCCACCGACATTCCAGATGCAAAGGAGCAACAACAACGCCAATGGCAAATTGAAGCAGCCATTCAGGAAGCCATCATCTTTGGCAACCGTTACCGTGAACTCCAAGAGCATGGTTTAGACCCGTTGCGATTGGTAAAACCAAACGCAAACGATCCCGTTGCACCACCCGTTAACAAAATCGAGGCACTCAAGACAGGCAGCATGCATTGTGCGGGTTGTGGGTCACACCTTGAGGCGGACTTGAGTTTCTGCCCAGCTTGTGGACAAGAAAAGTGAAGTTCACTCTTCTTCTTGTTCTTCAAGTTCCCATTGTGCAATCATCTCAAGCACCATTGGGTCGTCTTCTTCGATTTGGTAGAGGTATTCACCTGGCATCTCATCGACGAGGTAGACGGTTGTACCAGCACGGTAGATGACGTGGCCGTCAGCGATGGCACGAACTGTGTCAACCTCAAGAATGGCAGGTCGGTCGATACGGACGTGACCTGCTTCCATGGCGTTGCTGATGGATTTTGACAAGTGAACATGCTTTCGGTCGCCTGCGGTGATGCCGAGTTCCTTGATGGTTGAAACTTGCTCAGCCTCACATGGCCAATAGAGAGCTTCTGGAATGTTGTCTGTTGGAAGATCGAGTTCCAATTCAATCGAATGGCCGTAGGTTGCACGGAGCATGTCGCCCTCAACTTGGTAACGTCCTTTGTCGTCAGCGCTTGCGATTGCAGCGAAGTGCCATCCACGAAGCCAATGGTAATGGCGGCGTTGCTTGGCGATGTTTTCAGAAAGTTCACGAGAGTTGACCCATCCGTTGATGTCCATTTCAACATTGAATTTTTCTGGAGCGTGTCGCAGAACCAAAGCAAGCATTCGTCCAAGGGAGTTGGATTCACGGTCGCTCATAATGAATTTTCCTTCATCATTGCAAGTTGGGCAGTTGGCGCCTTTGAAGTGGCCGTGGCTTCTGCACTGTCGTAGCATGTTTGATGGGCGGTTGTGGCCTGTTCTTAGTACCTGCGCTGGATTCAGATTGTTTCATGATGCAATTTCGAGGACCGACTCAATCAAATGCTGACGGCTGTTGGGAGGTTCATGGTCGATGTCGCCGTCATTGGTGCGGGTCAAACGAAGTACGGAAACCACCCTTCAGGATTGAAAGGGATGTGGGCTGAAGCAGCCGAGCGTGCTTTTGCCAGCGTTGACCAGAACTTCGAACCAAGATGCGTGGATGAAGCCTTCATCGGTAGCGTCGCATTTGGCGGTGGCCAACTTGGAAACACTGCAGCACTGTTGACCGAGCACTCTGGCCTTGAAGGCATTCCAGTGCGCCGTGTTGAGAACGCATGTGCCTCCTCTGGATTTGCCCTTCGTGATGCTTGGATGGCCATAAAAAGCGGTCAAGCAGATGTGGTGGTCGCTGGTGGCATCGAGAAGATGAACGACTTGTCACCAGAACGTCGACGGTTCTGGCTTGGCGTTTCTGGCGATACTGAATGGGAACGATTGGCAGGCCTAACATTCCCTGGCACCTACGCCCTCATGGCACGTCGTCACTTCCACGAATACGATTCAACTCACGATGATCTTGTCAACATCAGTGTCAAAAATCACCTCCATGGCTTCGAAAACGAAATGGCACACATCCGCAAAGAAGTCTCCTTCGAAAAGGCTCAGAGTGGATTCATGGTTGCTGACCCGCTGACACTGTACGATTGCTGTCCGACTTCAGACGGAGCCTCTGCAGTAATCTTAGCCGCCGATCACGTTGTTCGTCAATTTACTGACGACCCCGTTTGGTTGCGCTCTTCCGGAGCTGGCTCCGACTTCCTTGCTCTCCACGATCGTCCAAGCATCACGCAGGTTCGTGCCACACAGCAGGCCTCGAACGCTGCTTACAAAGCCGCAGGCATCACGGCAGCCGACGTCGATTTGGCAGAACTGCATGATTGCTTTACAATCGCTGAACTGATGGCCACAGAAGACCTCGGGTTTGCTGGCCGAGGCGAAGGTGGCGTGTTCGCACGGGAGCAACGCGGTGTGAGAAATCAAGGCGATGTTTGCATCAACCCAAGCGGCGGTCTCAAGTCCAAAGGGCACCCACTCGGCGCAACTGGTACTGGTCAAGCTGTGGAGGTGTTCAAGCAATTGAGGGGCAGCGTAGAAGACGCCCGTCAAGTCCGTGACGCTGAAATTGGCATCACTCACAATGTCGGCGGTTCTGGAGCGACCTGTGCCGTGCATGTCTTTGGGAGGGACCGTGCATGAACGAAGTGATCGATTGGCAAGGCTACTTGGCCATGTTTGACCAAGAGGCGCTCATGATTCAGTCACCCTACATTCACGACGATGCAATCGTCTTTGGCGCAGACTCAGACTACACAACAATGGCCATTGCAGGCCTTCACTTGTTGGCGAGCAAGGGGATAGGAATCACAAACGTACGAAGCCTTCCCTTGGTGAATCCATCGGCGGTAAAGAGCGCAACTGGAACCACCATCATGTGCGATGATGAAGACGCTGAGCCATGTGAATGGAACCTCTTGGTGGGGGAAGAAGCTACACTTGTGTTCACTAACAATTTGGAACGAAACTTAGGTTTCCACGGTCCAGCAGAACTCGAATCACTGGATCCTACCTTTTACGCTGACATCCAAAGTGCTTGGGAGCAGGAAATGAAACCAACCCATGTATCACAAGGTGCATATGTTTCCGAAGCAGCCTACATGGAGGGAGCAAACGCCCGTCTTGGCTTCATGGCTCAATCAACAAAAGCCAACCTCATTTGGCCCCCTCGGCAACTCGATGCAGAGGGCCAGCGAATCGAATCTCCGAGTCAACCGCTCATGGCCTCCGCCACCGTTGAATCTTGGACCAAACTCAGCGCAGCTGGTGCACCGTCCGAGTTTGCACTCAGAGCGCCTGTGCTCGGCGGCATCCAAACCGTCTTTGTGCGCTTTGAGCAAGGACCATGTGGCGTGTTTTTGGTGGCTGATGACGAACAATACGCACCCACAATTGGCGATTAGGTCACCTTCTTTGTTCGCCGAATTTACGCTCAAGAAGGATTGATTCGGTATGGAATGAAGGCCGTTCCAAAATCCAATTAATCTGGCACCCACCATTTTATTCGCCCAAAGTATTGATAGAAAGCCAATCGCCTCGCCCGTCTATGGCAGGCCTTGGGAACATACGGAAAGGTCGACGCGATGCTGTTGAGAACCTCGAATACACCGAAGGCGGTGATTGCCCACGGTGCGGCGGTGAAGCTCAGTCATCAACGATGAAAGGCTACCTCATGTGTGTCGGGTGCAACCACGAATGGGCCGATCCAGATTATGTTGAGCAGTCTGAACGG
>JAQXFM010000003.1 GCA_029250305.1 Candidatus Poseidoniaceae archaeon
CGTTGCTTTCTCCGTTGGTCCCCTTGATGTAAGAGCCCTTGGAACGAATGTGGTGAATCGAAAGACCAATGCCGCCAGCAGACTTTGAAATCAAAGCACATTGCTTGAGGGTGTCATAAATTCCGTCGAGTGAATCGTCTTGCATGGTGAGCAAGAAGCACGACGACATCTGTGGCGTCGGGGTGCCGGAATTGAACAGTGTTGGTGTTGCGTGGGTGAAGTACCCTTGACTCATGAGGTCGTAGGTTTCGAGGGCTTTGGTGATGTTTTCATGGTGGATACCAACGGCAACTCGCAACAACATGTGCTGAGGGCGCTCTGCGATTTCTCCGTTCAAGCGGAGCAGGTAGGAACGCTCGAGTGTCTTGAAACCGAAGTAATCGTAGTTGTGATCACGGGTGTAGTCAATGTGATTGTTGAGCGTTTCTGCGTTTTCCATGATGATGCCATAGACTTCTTCAGAAATGAGCGGAGCATGCTTGCCAGACTCTGGGTCGATGTATTCACGAAGATCGGTGATGACGTCCGTGAAGGTCCCCTTTGTCGAGCGGTGAAGGTCGTCCACACAAATGCGGGCTGCCAAACGGCTGTAATCAGGGTGCTGAGATGCGAGGGAGGCAGCGGTCTCAGCAGCAAGTTGGTCAAGTTCTCGGGTGGTCACACCGTCGTACAATCCTTCGATGGTGAGCTTTGTTACATGACCTGGGTCAACCCAAACCGGGTCCAATCCATGGGTGAGCGATCGCAACTTCTCGTGAATTGCATCAAATCGAACATCCTCTCGTTCTCCTTTCCTGTTTACTACTTGCATTGTCATGTGTGTTCCTCCAGTTCATCAGTTGAGTGTAATTGCGCAGTATCTTCCTATCATCGCGTACGGTTCAAAAGTCTTCGTCCACGGAGAAGCGTTGTTGAACGCTTCCAAGGGATGCATTTTCCATAACGCCTGCCTTTTGGTATTCAGCGACTCGCTTCTCGAAGAAGTTGGTCTTGCCTTGCATGGAGATCATTTCCATCCATGGGAAGGGGTTGACGACGTTGTAGAGTTTGCTTGCACCAAGTGCGACCAAGAGACGGTCGGCAACGAATTGGATGTATTGCTCCATGAGGATGGAGTTCATTCCAATCAGCGACACTGGTAGAGCGCTGGTGACGAATTCAATTTCGATGTCGACAGCTTCTGCAATGATGCGGGTGATCTTTGCGGCGCCAGCCCCACGGAGCAACTTGTTGTGAAGCAAGCATGCAAAGTCACAGTGAAGGCCTTCGTCACGGGAGATCAATTCATTGGAGAATGTGAGCCCAGGCATGAGGCCGCGCTTCTTGAGCCAGAAAATGGCACAGAATGAACCTGAAAAGAAGATGCCTTCAACAGCAGCGAAAGCGACGAGGCGCTCAGCGAATGAACCTTGCTTGCGGGACAACCAGCGCATGGCCCATTCACCCTTGCGCTTGACCGAGGGGACGGTTTCAAGCGCCTTGAACAAGTGGTCCTTCTCTGGCTCGTCCTTGATGTATGTGTCAATAAGGAGCGAATAGGTTTCTGCGTGAATGTTTTCCATCATAATTTGGAACCCATAGAAAGCACGGGCTTCTGGCCAGCAGACTTCATTGGAGAAGTTGATACCCAAGTTCTCGTTGACAATGCCATCGCTTGCAGCAAAGAAGGCAAGGATGTGCTTGAGGAAGTGTTGTTCATCAGCGTTGAGGTTCTTCCAGTCTTTGAGATCCTCAGCCAAATCGATTTCTTCTGCAGTCCAGAAGCAAGCCATTTGTTGTTTGTACATCTCCCAGATATCAGAATGTTGGATTGGGAAGAGAACGAAACGATCAAGATTTTCTTGGAGCATAGGTTCAAGATGTTCTTGGCTCAAATCGATTTCGAATCCGTCTGCAGGCGTGTTAGAGTTGCTATGTTCGATGACCATTTCTGTATCCCCCTCGTTTCTTTCACGCGCTGGATTTTATTGGCCTTCCGATAGAGTGTATAATATATGCCCCTGTCGAGCATTGGAAAAGGTCGGTTTCGGCAGTAAATCTTGCGGTCAGATAAGTGGCGCAGTGCGTCATTAAAGCCGATTCTATGCCGGATACTATAAAGGCCGGTTTTTGAATGTAAAGAATACACCATTGCGGGGTGCGTTTCCACTCGAATGTTACTCAAATTTCCGAACGCTCCCCATCTTCCGACATAAAAACGCCCACCCATTGATAATAGGGAGGGTCAGAAGTTGCAGCCCAATGTAAAATCTGTGGCGTTTCGTAAGGATGTGATTTGCGAAGGTGGTCCAAAACGGGTTCGAGTGAAGAGGCGCTCAGAGTAAATTGAACCGACCATTCCTGCGAAGATTCAACCTCGCCGTTCCACCTGTACATGGATTCAATGCGCTGGTGTTCTGCACATGCCGCACCTGCAAGGAGCGTTTGATGCTTGAATTCCCCCACAAAGGCCTCGATCCAGTCACCAGGCAAGGTGGTCTTGATGACAAAGACTTGATGCATACATAGAGGAGGCGACATTCAGTCTATGAGGTGTATGGGCCTTGTCAACAGAAAAGAAGAACATTGGAAGTCCCCCTATAGGAGACTGGTTGAGGCGATAAAAAGCCATAACAACTCAATCAGCACAGGGCAAACCGTGCGAGTCCGATGTATGGCGCTGGTGTTTCTGATGCTCATGCAGGGCGTCGCCATCGCTCATGCCTCATCAGGCCGAG
>JAQXFM010000005.1 GCA_029250305.1 Candidatus Poseidoniaceae archaeon
TTCTCGGGCCACACATTTGCTGGGTAGGTGGCTGCTTTGCCGTCCCATGCATGCGTTCGCCCATTTTGCCAAAACTCCTTCAAGTCAGGGGCATGGTTGTCTTTTGCATGCTCAACACCAAACGCAGTGTATCCACGCTGGTGTGCGATTTTTGGTTGGAGGTAGGATTGCTTGACTGCTTTTGGCAAGGAAAAGAACGCATCCCCTTGGTGGTAGGCTTCCTCAATCAATTGAAGGTCAATGCCGTGGTTTTCTAACGCAAAGAATCCAATCTCCTTGAGAGAATCTCCGACTGCCTTGACAAAACGTGCTTGTTGGTTCTCATCACCTAAGCAGTCTGCGAAATCAACGGTAGGAATTTGTCGGGCCACAATCATCACTGGTTCCCAAATCACTGATTTCGGATTTTGGAGAGGAGGCGAAGCATTTCGAAGTAGACCCAAATGACGGTGATCAACAATCCAAATGCAGCCCACCATTCGCCTGCTTTTGGCGAATTGTTGCTGATACCTCGCTCAATGAAGTGGAAGTCGAGAATCAGATTGAGTGACGCTACGCCAAGAATGAATAGGGTTACTAGAATTCCAAGTGGTCCAGACGAATGGAGGAATGGGACGGCAACAGATGTGAACAGTGACAGAATTATCGAAACAAAGTACAATACCATAATTCCCATCGTAAGGCTGATGATCACCGCTTGGAAAGCGGGTGTCGCTTTGATGATTTTTGCCGACCACAGGAAATACATCACACCGATGATGCAAACTGTGCCAAGACCAGCTTGTAAGACAATTCCTGAGTATTGGCCTTCATACACAAAGGATACTCCACCGACCACCATTCCTTCGAAGAGGGCATAAATAATGGCCCCTGGTGCTGGGTTTTTGGGCCGTGTGAAAATCATCACAAGAGCGGTTACCAATCCTCCAATAAAACCAACTCCTGTCATGAGGAACAGTGCGCCATAATTGCCGTTTGTACCCAATGATACGGTGACGAGTGCCGTGAGAATCGTAATACCAAATAGGACACCTATCTTCTGCATGGTGCCCTCATAGGACATGGTTTCGTAGCCCGGGATGTTGCTCCAAAAATTGTTTGACAGAACTGGGTTGCTCGTTGAAGAGACTGCTCGCATGGACAGAAGTGCCATGAGGTCCCTTGTCAATCTTGTGACGAATCAGCGTGTGCTTCGACCTGTTCTTGGTAGTATTCAACCAATTGGTCCATCGACCAACCTTGGTCGAGGTAACTGCGAACCATTGCTTCGTCCCATCCTGGTACGCGCTTAAGGTCGGCCGGTGTGATGGCCACTTCACCCGTCGCATCACCGCTTCCGGTTCCATCGAGAACAGGCGTTTGCCAGCTTTGTGCATCGATTGGTTCGGTCGTCAACGCATCATGTTGCGCAGCATCGAGTGTGATCAAGTCCTTTGCGTTCTCAGCATCCTGTTCAATGCCACGGAGGACCAAAAATGCACCAACTGCGAGGGCTACGCCTGTGAGCATAAGGGCGAGCATTAATCCGGCACCAAGACCACTTTCGTCGCCTCCGCTGGGGGTCGCCTGAGCCAATCGTTGTTCGCTCGAACATCCTTCGACATTGACTGGGATGCCATCCATCGTACCCGGACATTTGTCGGCTGAGTTGTACACGCCATCTGCATCGTCATCGAGTGTAGCATTGTCCACCGGGGTGGTGTCACCAAGGTTTTCGATGCCACCCAAATCGCAGCCTAATGCCGCCGATTCGTTCACGCCATCCATGTCTGCATCGGCCATGAGAAGTGCATCTCGTGGTGACACATCTTCGACCGTTGGGTCAAGAGCAGTGGACTGCGCCCACGCCACTTCAACTCCATCGGGGATGCAGTCACCATCGGTGTCTGCATTGGTTGGGTGACTGCCAAAGGTGTATTCGTTCTCGTTCGAGATGCCATCGTTGTCGGCATCGTATGCCCCTTCGAGCATGTTCGGCCCAGGAAGCATTCGCTTGGTGCGGTTTAGGCCGTTCGGAACTTCCCAAATGTCTGGGAGACCGTCTTGATCGGTATCCGTCACGTTGTCGAGTCGCATCCAATCGTCGAACCACGCTTCTCGGTAGGGTGCTGCCACATCGGCCGAGGTCATGATGAGGCCCATCTCTCGGTTTCTGTTCACTGCAGAGTTGCCCCAGTTAATCGAGGACACCAACACTGTCTGCTGGTCGATAATCAGTCCTTTGTTGTGGAGTTTCGTGACATTGTCGTCTTCACCCATCACAATCGCCGAGACATCGAGTCCTTCACTGGAATTCCATACTTCGTTGAATGTGTCAACAACATCCTGCACGTCTTGGTCAAGGTATGCTCCGTTGATGATCAATCGAACGGCGACACCGTCTTCGGCCGATTGTCGGAGTGCTGTGAAAATTGGGTTTTCGCCCCAACCCCACGACCAATCCATGTCGAGGTATTGGAGGGAGAGCAGGAGTTCATCTTCTGCGCTTCCAATTAACTCAACCAGTCCATCAATGCAGTTGTCTGGGCAAGTCAACAATTCGCCGTTCACACTGGTCGTGATTGCAGTCGAACGCGGTCCGTCCACAGCTTCAGCCATTGGCATGGTCCATCCATTTGGTTCATCGGATGCGGATGCAGTTGAGATGTGCTGCCGCAACGGCTCTTCATCGAAGGCCATCTGTTGGAGGACGATGCCCGCCAGTTCCACATTCTCAATCAGGACCCCCCAGTCGACGTTCCCGCGAACGCCAGGTGCTGGCATCGAAGGAGCCTTCCAGTTTCCTGAGGAAATCCACACACTCGTGCCGTCTCGAACAGCCACCTTGCTGTGGATGTAGGCATAGGGCTCAACACCACCGTCGCCGAACCAATATGTGGTGACGCCTGCCTTGACAAGTTCACTTGCCATGCCGTATTGATTCATCATGTCGAAGTCCGACCAGAATCCCTGGGATCCTGCGTCGAGGACAACGGTCACATCGACGCCTCGACCCTGTGCGTCAATCATGGCTTGAACCAAACGTGGTTCTGAGAGTTGGTACACGTGGAGGTGGAGGCTTGTTGTGGCGCCTTCAATCCAATCGAGGACGTCGAGCAGTCCATGTGTTGGACCAATCAGTGGCGTCACAATCGATTGGCCGGAAAAGTCCTGATCTTCGCAGAATGTGCTTCCGCCAAGTCGTCCCCAGCGTTCGTGCCAGTCAGCGACTTGGTCGGTGTCTGCAAGTTGGCCGCATCCGTCGCCGCGGTGGTAAATAATCAGATTGATGCCAGAAACTGGTTCAACCAAACTGATGCCACTCCATCCATCAACATCGACAGGACCGTTGCCGTACACGACGGTGTCTGCAAGGGCGCCTGTTGGGTCCATGATGTGAAGCGCTGCACCATCGTCTGGAAGCGTTGGAGCTTCAGTGAAACTTGATGCGAATCCGTAAATTGTCCCATCCTCATAGACGCTGAGTCCGTTTGGATCTGCTGCAAAGATGACGGCGCTGTTTGCCGGGATGGTGAGGTCTACAAAGGTGTGAGGGGATGGGCCACCCGATGTAACAACGGTGAATGTCCATCCGTTCAGATAGGCAATGTTGTCACCCATGTTGCTGATTTCGAAGAATTCAGTGTTTGATGAAATTGAGGTGTAGCCTTCACTCATCATCCGGGTGAATTTGACATCTTCGAGTTGAGCAAACTGGGAGGCATTCGGCTCTTCGCCGCCAGGCGTTGGCCAAACGGTGTGGACCCAAGACGCCTCAGCGGTATCGCCCGGCATCAGTGTCTGGCAATCGCTGACGATGCTCCATTGAACAGTTGCCATTGGAACGCCGTCAGGATTCGAGAGGGTGAAGGAGTCGCCCAAGCCTGTGAGCATTGATTCATCCATCAAGAACACCGCACGGGCGCCCGGCTGGACAAGGGTTGCGTCCCAGCCTTCCGTAGCATTCCACATGGCGTCGTATCGAATGAACCGGCGATCTTGGTCGATGGTGTCAATGCGCCATCGGCTCAAGTTGAGCACATCGTCGCCGGTGTTCTTGAATTCAATCCAGTCTTCGGTAGGTTCGATGGAATCATCGTTGCAGTAGGCAAGAACTTCTGTCACGCTTACGTTGTCCGAACCTGCGTAGGCAGGCCAAACAGGGTTCTCCCTTCCAGGGGTCGACCATGCGGCAAGGAGCCAGTCGCTTCCAGTTCCAGCGGCCGTGCCGTCTGGTCCTGCACCTGCGTGGGTGCTGTTTGGCGCAACGAGTGCCTCACCTTCCACGGTGTTCGACCACGAGATTGTGTCGACAACCGCTCCGGTTGCATCGACCAATCCAATCGAGTCTGGTGTTGTGTGCTTGAGGTAGAAACTGCTGGTGCCGTTGAGTGCAATCAGTGCAACGGAGCCAGGTTGAATCATCGAAGTTGATTGGAGGGGCATGTTGTATTGGTGCAAGGTCAATGTGCGGCTCGCTGCCTGCAATTTCCAGCCGCCAACATCAATCGCTTGGTCGCCAAGATTCTTGATTTCCAGCCATTCGCCGAGCGGCCATTGTTGTGAGTCGCTGCCCACTCCATCAGGCATCACTTCGGTAAACATGACTTCGCCAGTGTTGTCGATTGTGCCGGGTTCAGGTTGCCCTGGTGTCATCCACGGAGCAGGTGTCCATGGATCGGAAGGATCTTCAGCAGGAATAAGGGAGACGTTGGTTCCATAGTCTGTTGTGTACCAAGCAGCGTCAACGATGTTCGCAACATCGTCAATCAAAAAGAGATGATTGTAGAAGTTCCACAATTCAGTACCTGTCGTGAATTCAACGATCCGACGCTCGCCAGCATTGATGACCGTGCCAGTTTGTGTTTGGTTTGCGGTGAGGGAAGATGGGTCAATCATTGTCACGTTCCCCATTCCGTCCATGATGGACCAGCCTGTGAGGTCGATGTCTGCGCCACCATCGTTGAACAATTCAATCCACTCGCCGTCAGGGAATGGTGTTCCATCTGCTGAACTGTTTGACAACAATTCAGTCATTCGTACGGGGGATGTGGTTGTTACGATTTGGTCAATCGGCAATGGGTTTGGGGCATCTGGTGTCGGGTAGGATGCGATCATCATGTAGGATGAAGATGGGTCGTCGACAAGTGAGAAGCCCGGTTCATTATCAGTCCAGTACACCTGTTCTGATATGCTTCCATTTGGCCATTTCATGTTGAGCATCTCCACTCCATTGTTGAGCATGCTTGTACCGTCTCCATTGACAGCTACGACCCGTGTTGCACCGGGGGCGATCGTGTAGCCAGCAGTGCTTGCATCGACGAGGTGGGATTCATTGAATGGAAGGATCTTTCCCGCTTGGTCTTCGATTGACCAACCGCTCAAGTCGATGGTTGCAGTTCCGGTGTTCTTGATTTCAACCCATTCACCGTCAGGCCACATGCCGCCATCAAAGGAAGGCCATGCATCAGCCATCACTTCATTGATGACCAGGTCAGATGGGAACACGGTTGGTCCACCTGTGCCACTGCCTGTGTTGATGCCGCCGGGGGTTGGGGTGTTGGTTGCGACCCAATCATTGGTTGCGCTGGCAGCATCTTCTTCGAGGCTGACACCGGATGGTGCGCCGCTTGAGAAGGTCCATGTTGCTTGGTCGAGGCTTGTCCCTGCGTCGTTGTAGAGCGTGATGATGTCGTTGGTGTTGGCAACGTAAAAGATTGAACTGGGGAGTGCGTTTCGAGCGATGACCATGTACTCATTGGGTTCAATTTCCCACGATGAGGCGTTGTTGGCATCATAGTCAACGATGGTTGTCTCGTTGAAGTACATGATTTTGGAGGCTTTGTTGGTGAAATACCAACCGAGCACGTCCACGGTCGTGTTGCCGCTGTTGTGAATTTCGAGCCATTCGCCATTTGGCCATGCTGCGTCATCATATCCGTTCGGATTCGGTAGGGCTTCGTTCAAACAGATATCACCTGAGCACGCTGTTGAACGAGCGGAGCTTTGCTGTTCGGTTTCAGGACTTAGTTCGGTTGTTGCAACGGTTCCAACCGTCGAACAGACCAACAGAAGTGCGAGCAAAACGGGGCGGAGTTTCAACAACATAGAGTCACCTACATGCAGACGGTATGGTCAAGGGGCATAGGGCTTACGCTCGCTCCGTTTGCTCACAAACGGGGCGGTTCACAGGAAACCAGCGTTGTCGACGAGGTTTTTGAACATCAGAATCATGATTGGTACCAAAATGACACCCATGGCGTGTGACCGTCGAATGCCGAGTCGAGGTGGTAACAAGCCAATCATCGTACCAACAATTAACACGGACATTCCAATGAACCCCGTGCTAACAAACACCAAGGCGCCAACGAAAAGAATCACGCTCATGATCATCTGTTGCAATGGGATGGCTGCGTGAAGTCGCAGCATACCTTTGCCCACGTAGCGCATGATTGGCATGGCCATCAGGCCAGCAGCAAGGGTGATGGCAAGCAAACGAATGAAATCCGCAGTTGGTTCGAGGTTGCTCCATGTATCAACCGGATACATTGCTTTGAGTGCGAGTGTTGCACCGGATCTCGAACGGCTGATGATGTACAGGAAGCCAAGAACGCAAACGGTGACTGCTGTGTTGACAGCTGAAAGGATGGCGATGATTTCCAAGTCCTGCTTTGTCTGAGGCCCTTCAACACCTTCCTCAGATTCAGCCTTTGCAATCTCCAACAATTCATCATCCGTCATCTCTGTGAGGCGACGGGTTTCCCAATCCATGCCATACCCTGTTTTTCCTTGGACCTTGGCAACAACGTTGCGTCCACCCATCACGAGGACCGTGGCTTGTGATGCGGTCATTCCAGGCAAGACACCCATTGAAGCACCGGCAACACCCGACCAGAAGCAGGGGACCAGCAACGGTTTGGCAGGAGGTAAGTCCCAGTTTTCTTTCTGGGGTGGGAGGTGGGAGGTCGTTGCATAAATGTCCAGCAAATTTGCAATACCAAACAATCCGGCTAACCCCGGCAGCAGCAAACTTGCACCCGGCATGTCAATTGGTGATTTGGCAGGGAGGGACGTCGGGCCGATAATCGTCCAGCCAAACAATCCTGCAAGAAGGAAGAACGCAGTGGCTGTAAAGAAGCCGGCGAACCTCGAATCGGTTCCAAAGGCGCCACGGCTTAGCTTCTGCATCCACTCAGGCCAATCAAGGCGTGTGGTTTCGGTAGCCAATAGAAGTGCAGAAATGACGAGCAGAATAAATGGAAGCATTGTTCGGAGTTGATCGTACCATCCGAGTTCAGGGCCGAAAGCAATCCGTGCTACAATTATGAGTGGCAGGGAAAGGAAGAGTCCAAGTTGTGAGCCCCTCGCTGACCACGCCACACCACGAGCCGCATTTCCGGAGAGGAGCATCCTATGGCCGGGGAGCAGCGACAATGCTTGGTCAGCATCCGGTGCACCCATCAACGCAGATGGGATGTAGTTGAGGAAGGTGTGCACTGTTCCCGTCGATACAATAATCCCTGCAACAGCAGAAAGCGGAATGCCGAGGGCGAGTAAACTTGGAGAAAGCGCTAAGAGAATCAAGGCGACGTTGTTGACGTGGAAACCAGGAATAATTCCAGTTAAGGAGCCCATGAAGACGCCAAAGAACAGAGCAAAGAGCATCCACCCCAGTTCATAGAAATATGCCTCTAACATGGTATCACCTCATGAATTAGGGTTGGTGTCCTGCTCAAGTTCCGTCCGGTCATCATCCCCATCACCGTCAGTGTCAGGGTTGTTGATGTTCGTACCATTGGCACTTTCAAGGGAATCTGCGACTCGGTCACCATCGGTGTCCAAAACATCTGCACCATCGAGGCTGTACACCAATGAAACTTCTGATTGATGTTCTACTTGGCGCAGCCTTCCAGTCCAAGTCATCGATTTGTTGGTGTGATATTCGTCGGTCCCAAGTGGGTTCAAATCAAGGTTCAAACGGATTGATTGCGAAGAACCGTCCCTGTAAAGGTACCATCCATCGTCTTCCAACACTGCCTTTCCATTGATCAACACATGTGTGTTTTTGGCGTAACTCCACTGAGTGGCGCCATCGTCCCAAAGGAGGTCTTGAGCACCAGGAGGGTCGCCAACGAGCTGGTAGTTTTGAACCATCAGCCGCATCATCATTTTCTCATCGTCCCATGCAACCGTCACATTGGCGATGAGGCCTTGGCCGGATTCAATCCATTCCGTTCGAGTCGAAGGGAACGACATTGCGACCCTTGTTTGTCCGAAGGTGTAGGTTTGACTGTCGACAAAATACCCATCGGTGTCCAATGGCTCAAACGCATACTGCATGAAGGTGCTCAAGGTGTAAACCTTGTACGGGTCTTCCAACATTGATGCCGGGTTTGCCGACAACATCGCTTGCATCGACATGGCCGACATCGGATCGATGAGGTTGGTTCCGTTACCATTGTTGGCATCGATGCACCACATACTCCGCTCATCATTCCACATTAAGCGACCTGTGGCTTCGTATGCAGAGCCGTTGTATCCATTGGTGTTGGCATTTGTGATGTCTTCATCGGTTGGAAGAATGCAGATCATGTTTCCACTTGGGCCAAAGAGCGTCCATTGGCTGTCTGAAATAAGGACCGTTCCTGCCATCGTCACCATGCTGCCAGATTCGTAGCTCCACGTTGACTCGCCGGCCCATTCAAGTCTCTTAGGCTGAGGGTTGTACCCGTCGATAAGAATGATTTCCGGTCCTTGTGTAATGAACGCCCACCGCAAGTTGGTTTCTTGATAGTTGAGCATGCCCGTAACTTCGACCTTTGAATCGGCCTCAATCCAGACTCCCGGTGCAGATTGGACGAGGAGTTGCAGTTGATGTGCGGCATTGCCGGGATGGTCTGTGATGTAGGCGGATGTGTAAATGGCGTCTTTATTGACGGCTTCGCTAATGAACCCAGTGATTGTAACGATCTCACCCGCATAACCTTCTGGGTCGACGGCCAAGTCGCTCAGAGTAAGGCGCGTTACTTCTGGAAGGCCATCTGCTTCCCACCAAATCGCTCCCGCTCCAGTGGATTGAATATAGAACCGGCCGTTATAATCAACC
>JAQXFM010000011.1 GCA_029250305.1 Candidatus Poseidoniaceae archaeon
GATTCAACCACGGATGTCATCATCGCCCGGGCGTTCATGGGGCTGGGTGCGGCACTCATTATGCCAGCTACACTTTCAGTCGTCATCGTTGTCTTTCCACCAGAAGAGCGCGGCAAAGCGGTTGGTATCTGGGCAGCCATGGCCGGTGTCGGCGCTCCGATTGGCCTGCTCGTCGGTGGATGGGCGGTTCAATCTTTCAATTGGCAGATGGTGTTCTTGATCAACGTCCCACTCATCGCAATCGCTCTTCTTTTGGGCAGTTTGTTGGTGCCAGAATCAAGGGACGAGCATCGAACGCCCCTTGACTTCATTGGAGCATTTCTTTCAATCGCCGCATTGGGCGGCCTTCTCTATTCCATTATCGAGGCACCAGTCCACGGCTGGACCAGCACTGAAACGCTTGTTACCTTTGCAATCTCAGTCGTCCTTCTCGTCATGTTCATTCGCTGGGAGGCGCGCTCAGAACACCCACTTTTACCCATGAAGTTTTTCTCAGACAAAGGCTTCACAGTTGGTTTGATTACCATCAGCCTCACTTTTTTTGTGATGTTTGCATTCATGTTTACGCAGATGCTCCATTTCCAAATGGTTCGAGGCCACGAGCCGTTGGCAGCAGCACTGCGCTTTCTGCCTCTCCCCCTCGGCTTGATGCCGGCAGCAGCGAACAGCGATCGCTTTGTTCAACGATTTGGGCGCAACAGGGTGGTTGGAATTGGGCTCACTTTAGTCGGCATTGCTATGGTTATTTTCACAACCGTTCAAATCGATACCCCCTACCTTCGCCTTGCCTTGATGTTCTTCCTCCTTGGTTTTGGCTTGGGACTCACAATGGCTCCATCCACCGACATGGTCATGCAAGCAATTCCTTCAGACAAAGCAGGCGTTGGCAGTGCCACAAATGACGCCAGCAGGGAAGTTGGTGGGGCGCTTGGCATCGCTATTGGTGGAAGTGTGTTGAATGAATTCTATCAACGCTCATTCATCTTACCAGAAGGTCTTGACCTTGCTGCACTCCCCGTGGATCCAAGCACTTCGTTCCCTGCAGCAATTCAACTTGGACGAGGCATGGGTGGGCCAATTGGCGATCAACTGGTTCTTATCGCCCAAACTGCCTTTGTCGACGGCATGGTTGCCTCGGCAGCAGTGTTTGCAGCGATCGCCTTCACAACGGCGATCATTGCTTTTAGATTCATACCGACGGCACCCAAGAGCGAAAGCGAAGAGGAATGAACCACTCGTTCACAAGTAAGCGTTGAGCACAGGCTTCTCGTCGAGGTGGAAGAAGGAATACGCAGCCCACCATGTAATGATGTCAAGGCTGTCAACAAGGTTCGAAACACCAGAGTGTTCTTCTCCGTATCCCTTTCCAGTCGTGTCCATCCAGATTTCCATTTCCTCACGGGTATCACAGGTCTGGTGGTAACACCAGTACCCATCAACCAGTCCGCCGAATCCAATCGTGACCGTGTCGAGGTTGGTTTGGAAACTTGCGTGGTCAGAACGTGCTGTTACATCTTCATAGATGACAATCTCTGGTCGGCCTCTGTCGAGCCAATCATCCACTTTCCACGTGTCCTCAGCAAACCCTTCGCCGACCAAAATACTCTGTTGTTGCTCGACACCGATTGCATCAGCGCCGATCCAGAGGGTGAGTCCAACCATTTCAGGCTGGTTGATCACATCGTGGTCAAGTGAGGGGCCCAAATACACTCGCATTGGCCAAACTTCCTCATCCTTCGGGTATCCATCAGGATCGACGGTCGTAGCGGGGTCGCCGTGAGGGGCGCCACCGCCACCAGGCCAGTTCACGCCAGCCATGTCGAGGTTGATGTAATTGGTAACTGTCACGTCAGGGTTGTCTTCCTTCACGTAATAATCAGTCCAGTAATCGCTTCCACGCTTTCCACCTTCTTCACCAGACCAGAAACAGAACACCATTGTTCTGCGTGTTTCAAACGACGCCATTGCTTCAGCAACGGTCAACACCATACTGGTGCCAGCGGAATTGTCGTACGCACCAACACCAGTTCCATATGTTCTGGTCCCAGTGATGTGAGGATCTGCAAGCAAGAGGTTCGCAGGTGGCGCAACATCGAAGTGCGCACCAAACACCATCCACTCATCTGGCACATCGCTTCCATACCTAAACCCGCAAATGTTGTACGATTCAGGGTTTTGATTTCCGAAGACATCCGTGAACTCATAGCGCTGTGTAACGACTTCGAGGCCGAATGATTCGAGCTCGTCGATGATGTAGACCGCAGCATCTTCGTAGGCAGTGTTTGCTTGGCCGGCCCAGCGATTGAGGTAGCCAACCGCACCGTCGGCCAAATCAAGTGGGTCAGGGGTCTCGTCAGTGATGTGATGGAGGTAATTGTACGTGCTTCGACCTGCAACCAATCCGGTTGAATGGCGCCCACCTTCCTCAGTGGAATAGGCGGGAGCGGTAGGGCGCTGGAAGGCAAGCGGATAGGCTGCAACAGCACCACCTGTCTCTTCGCTTGCGTTCAATGATATGTTTTCACCAGCAAGGCGAGCGATTGCACCACCGTCTGCAGTTTTGTAACCACCCTCGTCATACCAAGTTGCCCAGGATTCATTCGCATCTCGAATTGGCCAATTTTCTCGGCCATACGATCCTAAGAGGACAACCCCGACATCGGCACGTGGTGGTGCAAGCATGGAAAGTTGTACAGATTCACCAGCACGAAGATCGACAATGGTGGAATTCACAACATAACCGGAGGCCGGGTCTTGAATTAGATAGGGGACAAAGGCGGAAAGATCCTCTTCAGCCGTGATGGTCACGCCCTGAAACACCCCAGCAGTCATCACTTGAGGGGTGATTGAAACATCATCAATAGAAACAGGCCCGTCCCCTCCATTTTCACCAAAACATCCAGCTAAAGGCGCCATGACCATGATCAACATCAGTGTCAGTGCGTGAAGCGCTCGCATGCCCGCCATGAAGTCGGGTACCATCGAGACTTTCTCAATCCTACGATGGAATGCCGTCAAAACAACCGTCGCCGAAAATAACACATTCTTGCATCGTTAAAGATTCATTCGGGTGCGAAACCCCGAAATACACAAAATATTTACCGTAATATGGTAATAAAACATGAAAAACCATCCAAAACAATCCATTCTTTGATATAGGTTCACAGACAAGATATACCTGATAATATGGAAGAGAAAGGAAACACCTTCGAGGTACTTATCACCCTGAAATCAAAACCCAGCCGAACGCGATACTTGTGGGCGAACGCCGTCATTGTTGACGATCTTGATCCACGCTGCCCTCTGATCGAAGGGTGACTCACTCTTCAGCGTCTTGCAACTGCTTTTCTTTCGCCTCATTCATGATGCTGATTGAGAGCCCAACAATCCCAACAACAGCGCCACACATCACAAGCACTACGAGATCCGTACGCGGCGAGGAATCATCTTCTACCACTTCATCCGTTTCACAGCCAATGCCAAAACAATCACCCAATCCTGGGGTTCCAGATTCTTCATGCACATCCTTCCACAGCGTGATGTTGAAGGATTCAGTGGACATAATTGTCTCGTTAATGGCTTGTTCAAACCTGTAGACATAGGTTCCTGGTGTTGCATTGAGATCGAAGGCATAGGTGTGAGAGACAGCGCATGAATCATCCACCAACGTCCCGTTTTCAGTCAATTCACACGACTCGACCAACCACACCGAGATGTTATCGCTCGTTCCATTGAACAGGCCATCTTGGTCGGTATCAATCGTGATTCGAATGCTTGCGTTTTCCGTTGTGTCTTTCATACGAAAGACAACGGCGTTTCCTTGCACGAAATCACTGTCTGTGATGTTTGCAGGCATCGGTCCGTCAGCAACCACGATGACGTTGTATGTCTCTTGTTCGTGTGCAGATGTGCTTGACAGGAAAAGAAGTCCAACCAAAGCAACCATGACAAGGGCGCTGACTTTCCTAGCTCCTCCGGGCATGATTTTGCCATTACAACATAACATAAAGACAAAACGGAAGAGCAGATAGCCACATCCATGGGGGCGAAGCAAACTGGCCTTGGGGTGTTCATCATTGTGTTGCTCTGCTCTGCAACACTGCTCGTCGTTAGCCCTGAAAATGAGCCACAGGTTGTTGATTCAGTTATTTTCAATGAATCAGACCCGCTCTATCAGTACGAGGGACACGACCATTCCAACGCCTCTCAGCACATGGCGGGCACCGACAACATGGCACTCGTCGACTTCAACCCCCTGACCACACCAGGCAACGCCGAGGTTCAGGTGGCAACGACTCCCGATGGGGAAACCTACGCCTATCTTGCTGGTTGGAATGACATGCACATCGTTGATGTCACCGATCCAAACAACACAAGCGTCACGGGCGTCTATAACGACCCGAACACCCAAGTTTTGGATGTTAAGTACCTCGAGTACAATGGACGTGAATACATCATTCAACAGAACCAATTGGTTGACCCGGGCAACGCAGACCCAAATGTAGGGGAATGGAGCGATCCAGCACAAGTGACTGTGACCCTCATCGATGTCACCGACAAAACAAACCCAACATGGATTGATTCATGGTACGATGCTGACCACCCAACTGGGCCACACAACCTCTACACTCAGATGATTGATGGCGAGTGG
>JAQXFM010000024.1 GCA_029250305.1 Candidatus Poseidoniaceae archaeon
ACTCATACGACGGTTGGCTTTCTGGATATGAGAGGCGTCCATGAGCATGGTGACGTCAACCCGGTCGTCTTCGCCTAGGTTCATTTCAGGCGCTTCAGAATCAATCGTACCGACTTGACCTTTGAGTTTTAGTTGCGCTTCTGCAGAGAGTTCGGATCCAAGTATTGCATTGCTTTGCCAAACACCTTCTTCTTCAGCCTGGTAGACCTTTTTCATCTCCTTCATGACTTTCGAACGGTGGTATTCATGATCTTTCACTTGCGATGAGCGACGCCACAAAAAGATACCAACACCCAATGCGCCTGCGTAAAAAAAGTACATCAGAAATGGTTCAACTTCAAACATCTCACGCAACGGTGTCACGGTGACATGAATCATGGCCATGACAAGAACGGGCAGTGCTGCAATTCCCTTGGATGTTGCACTGCGTTCACCTGCCATTATGCTCCCCGTCCAGTGCTCCGTACATCGCCTCAAGTATCTTGCCTTCGCATGCGTCGAAGGTTCAACGGTCTGTTGCAGCCCTACCACGGCGGAGAAATCCATCAATGAGTCCAATCGAGAAACTCGTATGGAGCATGAAAAGGCACATCGGTACACCAACAAGCAACGATGGGCGCTTGAATCGAAGGACCATCCGAACTGCTTCAGCGACCAAGACACAACCGTACGCCCCGATCAGAACAGTCCACCAAGGTGAATCCAAACCAAAAAGGGCGAGTGTGAGCAGGAGACCGAACCAAGGCAAGTATTCACGAAGGCTGATACGTTTTGGATGGCGCAGCACTGTCTTGGTTCGCCAAAAACCATACCTGTGACCCATTTTCCACCAGCGCTTCAATCCCGCTCGTTTCGTCATGTGGACTGTGGTTCGAGGGGTTCGCCATAAGGCGTAACCTTCGGCAGCAAGTCGCATGGATAGATCGCTATCTTGGCTTGAAATGAATGATTCATCCCAGCCACCAACGGTTACAAGCGCATCCCTAGCATGAAGGACGAAGGCAGGTATTTTGCAAGGAGCGGCTTTCGAAAAAGTGTCAAATTGTCCACCGCCACTCCCCATAGGCGAGGCAAGTGTTGCCTCGACCCAAGACTCAACGGTCCCCAACTCACCCTCTCTTGCTGCCACTCGGCAACCAAGTGCTGCAAGAGGGCGGGATTCAATCTCAGAAATCCGGTTCCATTCCTCCACCATGATGGCGATGTGATCGGGCTTCACGGTGCTATGACCGATCAATTCGAGCACATGTGTAACCGAACCTGGAAGCAGTTTAAGGGCCAAATTCCGACCCTCCGCCACAAATCGACCGGGATTTAAGTGAAACTCAATCCGTGGCCCATCTGCCCGAGTGGAGCGGAGGATCGCTGCTTCGACTTCCTTGGCTGTTTCATCAGTGGACCCGCCGTCTAAAACCAAGATCACATGGCGTGAGGCGGGGTATGTTTGTTGAATCAATGAATCGAGGCAAGCCCCGATATGATTCCCTTCATTCAAAACAGGGAGGATGGTGGCCATCATTGGATTGAATGCCGCCCCCATGATGCTGGGTTTCGTCCCAAGATATTCACCTCTTCGCTTCACACAACCGCGAAAGGCATGTTCATGTGCAACCGACCTTTCGCCATCAACATGGACCAACCCCTCGTCAAGCTTAACGGCGTGAACGAAGGCATCGCAGTCCACATTCAAACGGTGCTCGAGGGCGCTGATGACCCAAACAAAGTAGCAGATTCAGTCCATGCCTTGTTCCCAGAGTTCCCACTTCCAGACAACGTGTTGGAGCCCCAATTCGGTGCTGCAAGCAACCAGGTGTGGGAAGCAGAACATGTGTCCCTCGGCCACTTTCTCTCCATGCTTCACACACAACGGATCCTCGATACATCCTTGGATGCAATGGGTCGTCATCTAAACGGTGACACCACCATGTTCCAAATGGCTCGACAAGCAGCCCTATCGTCAAAAGTTGCGTTTCCCCTTCCAGATGAAGTTCCACTTGGTGGGGTGATCCAAGTAACGCTCACATCACCTAATTTGATGGATTGGTTGCACGCAGCAACATGGCACAAAGGGAGAGACAGCGTACCACGAACGCTCGATGATGAGCGTTCAATGGCTTCAGACGGTGAAGCAAGCACTTGGGTCTAATCGATTAAATCGAGTTCCTTCAACCGTTCAACAACTTCGTGATCGGAACCCGTAAAATTCAGCACCCTGCTGCTTTCGTAGGTGTGCCATTCCACACAATCGTGAGAAGTCCAGCGCTGATTATGGATGAACGACGGTGACATGCCATCAAATTCACACATTAAGACATCCAAAGCGATGGTGACTTCCGGCAATTCATGGTGCCATGTTCCAATCGATGCCTCTGCCCTGACATGCCAACCAAACTCTTCTTCAATTTCCCGTACAATCGCTTGTTGAAACGTCTCATCGGATTCGAGTTTACCGCCTGGGAATTCCCATGTACCCGCATGGCGTTCGTGCGATGCCCGACGAGCCACAAGAAACCTGCGTTGATCAAGGAGCAGTGAGCCAGCAACCTTCAGAACTGGTTTGTGGATCATCCGAGCAATGACCTGAATGACAAGTTCAAGGCATGCTTCAAGCGGATACACGGATGCTGGGGGTAGGTGAAGAAAGAGGATTGGGATGGTTCCATCGAGGTTTGCCTCCAAACTTCTGTACAATGTTTCATTGCACAAGTATGCACCTGCGTCCAATGATGGTTGCGCATCGGTCTGCCAAGACTGAAACCATTGTTTCACAGGAACCGTTGAGGGTCGATCGCCCTGACCGGAGAGAGTGGCAGATGTTACCTGTCGACCCGCATTATCCGGAATCCGCATTTCGAGTCGATCCGCTGCTATTGTCTCGAGCCGAGGAACCGTACAGGTTCCGCATACCCCGAGATGAAGAACAGCATCCCAAGTCTCACCAGAGGCAATGCGATTGGCCACCGTCATGCTACCTGCCCTGTCAAC
>JAQXFM010000049.1 GCA_029250305.1 Candidatus Poseidoniaceae archaeon
GCTAAAATTTGCATGCGGTGGGAGGCATGAGGTCGTTTTGGGATTCTTCCAGTCTTCTGTTCCACGGGAATGAATTCGCCATCCACAATCACAATTTGATCTGGACGTCCACGGAGTCCGGTCACCGAATCGACGAGAAGATTGGTTGAAGTATCATCATCGGAGTATGCCACCTCGGCATCGGCTTCCAAGTCCACATCCTTGCGTGCCAGTTCCAATGCGTTTTCAGTGAGCAGGACTCTCTGAAGCTGCCATGAAGCTGCAAGGGTCCATCCCATGGCTATGAGGAAGAGAATGAACGTTGCTTGAGCCCTGTTGTCTGCCCCTGCAAGGGCGATGGCATGAAGGCCAAGCACAATTGCTCCGAAGAAGAGCGAAACTTCGGTGCGGCCAGCTTCGAACCAGCCACCAATGAAATTTGGTGGTTCGAAGACTGGCTGGATTTCATCGTGGTCCAATAAAATACGAATCCTCGTTTGTGCAACCGTTTCATTCCAGCCAACCCACTTCCGCCATGGTAAGTACGTCGCTAAAAGTCCAGCAATCAACAGCACCAGTGCCCACAGCGCAAGATAACGAGCCAAATCAAGCGGTGTTCTGACCACATCGTCGATGTAGTTGAAAGCAATCCCGTCAATCACAAACGCCACGGTCACAGAGAACCACCACGTCCAGATGATAATCGCCCTTCGCATGCTGGATTTCATTTCTTTGAACGATTCCATTTGTTGATGGATTTCAGCGTGTTTTCGAATCCCGGCTTCAATGGCTTCGCCTTGGCCAGAATTTCCCTCTCGGGACAACGCCCACGACATTGGGCAATATTCGTGGCGTTCGAGGTCGCTTGCGCTCAACTTCAACGCTGCGTTATTTTCGTCACGCCAGAAGTCGTCATTATGCAAACGGGCTTTGTAGGTCCCGATTTTGGAGGCGTTATCGTTCAACGATTCCTCCGCCATGGGGGGGAGTTGAGCGTCTCAGCCTTGAGTTCTTCCACGGCATAAGTCAACAAAATCAGTCGAAATTGGGTTCTTCCTCTTTTGCATTCGCTACGAAGCGGTTTAATATGGGGTTCAAGTCGGGCGATTGCTGAGGTCTTGCAATGTCCGAAGAAACAACTTTACTGATCCCCTTTGAATCCTATGAGGAAAACGCGGTTAACATCGGTACTCAACAAAAGAGTGCTGACATGGCTCGCTTTATCGACACCGTCCGTGAAGATGGTCTCTACCTCCTCGATGTCAACATGACCGACTCCCGAATCCGCTCCATTGCGGAATTCCTCAACCGCTACGATTCCCCTCGCATCATGGTTGTCTCCGCACGACAGTACGGTCAACGCCCAGCACGCAAGTTCGCAGAATCAATCGGCGCAAACGCAGCCGTCGGCCGATTCATTCCTGGTTCCCTCACCAACCCTGTGCTCCGATCCTACGTCGAGCCTGACATTCTTTTCGTGACCGACCCAGCCGCAGATCAGCAAGCACTCCGTGAAGCTGTGAACTCCGGTTTGCCAATTGTGGGCATCGTCGATGCAAACAACAACCTTCGAAACGTCGATGTTGCGCTCCCTGCGAACAACAAGGGTCGCCGCTCACTCGCTTTGGTCTACTGGCTCTTGGCCCGTGAAGTGCTCAAGGTCCGTGGCGCCACCACCGACGAGGACTGGGCAGAAGCTCAAGACCTCGAAGACTGGCAATCCACCTTCTGAGGCTAGATCACTCGCCGCTCTCGCCTGACAAGAACGAACTAATCCCATCTGCGAACGCATCTGGCGTTGGCGCACCATGCATCACAGCCCTGATTTTCTTAGCACCTGGCAATCCCTTGGTGAACGCCACCGCATGGCGTTGCATCCATCGAGGTTGAAGTCCTGCGGTTTTGTGAGAGAATTCGATGTACTTGTCCCAGCACCATCGGCGAGCGGCAAACGATTGGCCCACAGGTGACAGTTCGTGCCAAGAATCACCGTTGGCTTGGACCCACGGTAAGTCATCGTGTTCCATCCATCCAAGGCCGACCTTAATTTCGCCAAACACGGAAGGACGGCCAATGGCCCCCCTCCCGACCATCAATCCTGACGCACCGGTGACTTCCAAGCAGTCCTTGGCGCTTGCCGCATCGACCACGTCCCCGTTCGCTACCACTGGGGTTTCGACAGCATCAACAATGGATTTGATGGAATTCCAATCTGCTTCACCCGAATACCGTTGTCGCAATGTTCGGCCATGGACACAAAGTCGGGCTGTCCCAATGTCTTCAAGTTCTTTGCAAATCTCCAGGGCATTGTTCGCCCCTTGTCCCGTTCCAAGCCTCATCTTGGCAGAAACGGGAACATCGACCTTCTGAATAATG
>JAQXFM010000055.1 GCA_029250305.1 Candidatus Poseidoniaceae archaeon
CACGTCTTTGTGCTTCAACACCAGCCCAACTTGGCTACCTTGCAGGTTTGGAATCAGATCGTTCGTGGATGCAGGGCTATGCGGCAAAGGTCGTGGAGCAACGGGATGTGTGTGTCGAACGCATTCGCTCGATTGATGGTCTCGAAGTTCAATCCTCTGGAGGTGCATTCTACATGTTCGTCAAACTCACTGATGAAAAGTGGGCACTCGATGATAAACAATTTGTGTTAGATCTGCTCCATGAAGAGCATGTGCTTGTTGTGCATGGGAGCGGTTTTTCCCCAGAACTTGGGCGTGGACATTTCAGAATTGTCTACCTTCCTGAGGTGGGTGTACTCAACGAGGCGTTCGACCGAATTGAGAGGTTCTTAATCCGTCATCGCTGACATCACGTCGCCGATGTATTGATGTTTGATTGATGTGAGGGGCGGTTATGAATGGGAAGGCCCGTAAGGTAAGGTTGGCCTTGCTTTCATCCTTCTTCTTGATACAACTGCTCCCACAAGCAGCCGCAGCGAGCGTAACAGACGTGAGCGATTTCCGTCTCGAGTACTTCTATCCGGTGATTGTCGCATTTGCCATTGCCATCCCTGTTTGGCGTTGGTTCATTCCCAATCAATTGGCAAATCTCCAAGTCGCCTTCGAAATTGACGATGACCTGTACGAAGTCCACCGGATCACACGAGATGTCGACGACGCCCGTGCGTTGTTGCAAGAAGGTGGTACTGCATTCGGCGTCGGGCTCTATGTGATGGGCATGACAGGTGTTTTACTGTTGATCACTGAATTACTGTTCAACGCAGAGGTATATTTCCTACCAAACCTCTTCTTAATCGGTGTTTTGATTCTTATTCCGGTGTTCATTTCACCATGGGAAACTTTGAACGCGCAACTGGTTGGCACTCGAAAATCGTCGGGTAAGTCAAAGGGTTATGTGAAATTCGTTCGACGTCTCACCACTCTTTTGATTCTCCTCGGGGCAACGTTTGCTGTTGTGTTGTATGGCAGTTCTCAATCCACTGGTGCTGCCACCATCCGTCCAATTTGGGTGGCTGCGGCCATGCTTACTTTCATGGCACCAACCATTTTTGCCTATGGTCGAATCATGGGTGCCTCTTGGAACATGATTCTGATCAACAAGTGGCGAACGACGAACGGTCGAGCAAATCCAATTGACCCTGATAAGCCAAGATTCCTCAATCGTTTGTTTTCTCTCTTGTTGGTTGTGTTCCTGCTTACCATGCCAATCACGGCCCTCAATGGCATCATTACGGTGTATCACATTCTCTTCAACGATGTCCCAGAACAGCAAGCTTTCGATATCCTCAACTATGGTGGTGTTCTTGGATTCATGGTCTTTGAGCGTGTGGACCTGATCGCTCAGATTCTCTTTGAGTGGCAATTCATCAAAGAATTGCCTCAATTCCTCTCGCTTTACCTTTCGATGAACATTGCCATTGTTGGACTGGCGTTCATTTTCGAATTGACTCGGAACCTGGTTCTCGGTGGGCAATCATTCGGTGGTTTGTTTGGTGTGACCCTCGATACACCAAGAGAAATTCGCACTGAGGTGGAGGCTCAATCGAGGCAACTGACCTTTGCATTCGCAGGTTTTTCAGGTTATACGGTCCTTTTGCTAATTTTGGTGTGTTACAAAGAATTCGGGTCGCTTATGCCCTTCACTGACCTCTTGGAGGCCGATCGCTTTGGCTTTGATGAGCGTGCTCGTCTTGAGGCAACATGGATGTTCATTGCACTTGGCCAAGCAGTGTTTTTGTTCACGTGGGCCTTGTCAATCATTCGTTTCCGTTCCCTTCGTGCGTTGCGGTTTGACTTGAACCCCGATGAACGGAGGGAAGGTGCGGTTACCTTTGCCCAAGGCGATTGGATGCGCACCCTCGTTGAGGAGGCTGCTATTGCGGAAGATCTCGATGCACTGATCCAATTTCAAAGGCGCTCCATCGAGGGAGATCCTTCGTTAATTCGTCACGAAAAGGCTCGAGCCCATATGTGGGAAATGGCGATTCGTGGACTTTGGCCGAAAGCGATTGAAGAAGCGAAGAAAGTCCTCGCACAAGCTGGTGGAGACGATGATATCTGCCGAATGATCGTGGCTGTAGGTCACATGGCTTCGAGGCGTTTGGATGCTGCTCGTGAAGCACTCCATGGGTTGCAACAACCGGAAGGGTATGATGAACCTGAATTACTGGCATTCGTTTGTGAGTGGCTTGATCCATGGCAAGGCACCGTTGAAGAAGATGATTTCTGGGATTGGGAGAACAATTCCTGCATCGACCATCTACAGATCCTGATGCGCATGCTCCGTGGGTGGCAGCCATCCCCTACTGACCAAACAATCCATAATGACCGCTTAACTCATGTCGCTCAACTTTCGATGGTGAGTTTGATGCGTGCGCAACGCAGGCACGACGAGGCGCTGGAATTGTCACTTCAACTGGTGCGGGCAGAACCTCTTGGTGTTCGGCCAAGAATTGCTGCTTCACTCTGCCTGATCGACAAAGGAGATTGGCACAGCGCTCGGTCGATTTTGTCAGAGCTCAAGGTCAGCGACGGACAAGACCCTCGCGTGCTCGCACTGGCGGCGATTCTTGGTCAATCAGTTGACAGTGAAGAATTGGAAGTCGCTCTTGCGGTCGGCGGTGGCCGGAAAGTCCGTCAATGGATCAATGAGGCTCCAGTCAACCCAGTCGCTGGTCTCGTTGTGAAAGGCGGCATGGATGAAGCCATCAATGCCAACGTCCTGATTGCCGCTCATGAAGCAACCCGGCGTGGTATGCCGCCACGGTTCAGTTTTGGTTGGTTGAATGTGATCTACAATTACTTCGTACTGGGACCTACTTGGATCGTGTTGGCTATTTTTGTCTATGGACAACAAGGTCAACTTGCTGGCATCCTCGTGTTGGTGTCCCTTCTGCTGGTTCACACAGCGTCCCGTCGCTTTGCACGTCAACAGCGCCGTGTTATCCGCCATCGTGATCAGAAAGCGATGGTTTCGTATGCCAAACGAATGAAGCGGTTCAAAGTCAAACCAGAGCGTGGTAACATTCCAGTCGGTACACATCTGCTGTTGTCCGGTATGCTCGTAACGGTCAACGGCGTTGTGCTGGACCTTGGTTTGCCCGCATGGCTCAGTGTTCGCCTGCCAAAAGACACCGACAAGGCAGTCAAGGCTCGACTGAGGCGTCAATCGAAATCGATTCAAAAATCTCGACCACCACGACTTCAACCACTTGGCGACGGATGGTGGCTCAAACGTCCGAAGGAAGAAGGGGCGGATACTCCTGCACTTGAACGATTGATTGGTCAACCTGCCTACCGTGGCCGTCAACAACAACGTTCGAGGAAGAATTCTCCATCCACCCCCTCCAAAGCGAAGGCTAAAACGGCTTCACCAAAGTCAGTGACCGATGTAAACCTCGGAAAGCGAGGCATACCCACCAATACGCGGGTATCTGAGCGTGTTCAAAGCCGGCCCAAACCTAGCAATGTGATGGTAGGAAGCAAACAAACGGGTCCAAATGTTCGCCCCGAAGCGAAGTCGGAAGATGACGATTCAATTGATTTCAGTTGAGGCCGACATCATCGAACCACATCAATGGGTTCAAAGACCGACCAACGAGTGAGAAGAGCATGAGCAGAACACGTGGTTCATGGGCACCTGATGCATCAACCCTTGAGAAGGCGAACGCCGTCATGAAAGCCGCTGCTGACAGCGGTGATCTCTATCGAAACGGACTTGGAATGATTGCATCTGAAAACATTGTTTCGCCTATGGTTCAAAAAATAGTAGCAAGTGATCTTCATGGCCGCTATGCTGAGGGCTTACCTGGGAAACGATATTACCAAGGATGCGATGATTTTGATACTATCGAAAGCATTGGAATCGACTTGGCCAAGTCCGTCTTCAACGCACCGTTTGCCAACATTCAGTCGACCTCGGGAACAGTTTCCAACATCGGGGCTCTCAAAGCACTCGCAAAGCCTGGAGACAAAATCACCGCAGTCTCAACGGCTGATGGTGGTCACATTTCCCACGCCCGAATGGGTGCGGTGGGTCTTCGTGATCTCAATCTCTCGACCTACCCTTGGAACGAGGAAAGAATGGAGCCAGATGTCGATGGAGCATGTGCACTTATTCGTGAAATCGAGCCAAAGGTTGCGTTGATTGGTCAGTCAGTGTTTCTGTTTCCCACACCGCTTCGAGAAATAGCCGATGCGGCTCATGAAGTCGGTGCCAAGGTCATGTACGATGGAGCGCACGTGCTCGGGCTCATCGCAGGCGGTGTCTTCCAGGACCCTCTTCGTGAAGGGGCGGATGTGATGACAGGTTCCTCACACAAAACCTTCCCAGGCCCACAAGGTGGTTTTCTCCTGTCCAGCAGCGAAGATCCAGTCTTCCAAAAGCGACTCAACAATGCCATTTTCCCTGGCGTTTGCTCTTCATACCATCTCCACCATGTTGCCGGCAAAGTCATTGCATTGGCTGAGTTTGAAGAATACGGTGCTGCGTACGCTGAAGATATTGTGGCGAATGCCAAGCATTTTGCCGCTTCGCTGGCAGCAGAAGGCTTTGATGTGCTTGCTGAAAGCCGAGGTTACACGGGCTCCCACCAAGTGTTGACGCGCCACGGTTCCAAAGATTCTGGAGCCGGTACAAAGGCTGCAAGGTTGCTCGAAGACGCTGGAATTATCACCAACATGAACATGCTTCCCGGCGATACCAAGGCCATGACCCCCTCAGGGCTCAGACTCGGTGTTCAGGAGTTGACTCGCGTCGGCATGGGTTTGCGAGAAATGGAAGAAGTTGCCAAACTGTACGCCCGTGTGCTCATTCAAGGTGAAGATCCGACGATGGTCAAGAAGGATGTGAATGCATTGAAAGCTGACCATCAAACGATTCGATATTGTTTCAACGAAGATGAGCAAACCGGCTATCCGTTCTGAGTGAGGACCATGGGTGACGTTCCTGAGGCGCAGGTCCAAGGCTACGTGAAAGCCTTGAATTCAGAATTCTCGTCCGCTGATGGTTGCATCATGGATTCGACTGGAAGGCCTTGGATTCTCTGGAAAACCACAGATCTGTATGCATGGTGGCATGCCTTCGAAGCAAATTCCAAAACGCCTCTTGGTCGGAAACTCATGAACGCCTGTGCCGACCAAGAAGAGTATTTTTTAACTCAAAAATCGATGCTGGATGTTGGCTGGTTTCGACGCTCAAAGCGCCTACATGACGCCATCGAAAGGCGCTGGAATATGTATGGCTGGGGTTCATTCAATGTCGCCAAAGAATCTGCAGAGACCCTCCTTTTTGCTCCGGTCGCTGCCGGTTTCGCTCTCGCCACCAAAGAACAACTCGCACAACAACGATTCAAATCCGAATGGCAACAACTGGGGCAAAAATCCATTCAATTTGATTGGACTTCTGACAGTGCAGATTTACCTCCCGCGCCAAAACCACCTGCACTCCCTTGGGGTCAATCCTCTGCCTTAGCCATGAATTCAGTTTCAATTCTGTCCGAGTTCGAATGGCTGAATGGCGGTTGGGCTCTCGCCGGTGAGTCAGTTACCTTTCTCCCCATGGATGCCTTCACGCGGCTTTTCCACACGTGCCGAGCGTACCAACACACCCTCGATTCCGAACACATCAACGCATGGGTTACGCCACAGTTAACGGATGGAGATCGTTCTGTTTTTCTCATGATTGCTGCGTCCATGGCAGAACTTGTTCAATCAAGCGAACGGCCGATTTACATCGAGGACATCTCGAGTTGGTCCTCCCTTTCGGGGCACTATCTGGCCCCCTATGGCTGGGGGGAGCCAATGGATATCGAATCATTGGAAACACCTAATGGGGTCAGATTCAAGCTCACCGACACTCCAACTCTTCCGTTCCTTGTCGGGTGGCTGGTTGCAATGTGGGAACGTGGCCATGGAAGAAGTTCCAAATTTTCACTCAAAAAGTTGGATACTTTTTGGTCACTTGATGTTGATTCTCGACTTGAGTACAACTGAGGATTAGTGGTACGAACGGATGATGTTTCATTCCACAAATCTGCCCATCTATGGTTAAGGACTATAACCACTACATGGTGTGGAGAAACTTGCACAGATGTGCGTGGTGTTCTTTATGTCGCTAAATCACAACCAAATGGCCTATGCCGCTATTGTTTCTACGCTCATATTTGGGTCGATCTTCGTTGGTCTATCCGGTTACTTCCAAACCAGCGAAGGGCTCGGCGGGTACGAGAGCGCTGCTGAAGACGATTTGATTGGAAGCGGTACCTCGCTGGGTATTGCAACTGATACAGACGGTGATGGTCTTTCTGATGTGTTGGAAAACACGCAATACGGTACGGATCCAGATGATCCAGATACCGATAAAGACGGCATGAGCGATGGTTGGGAAGTCGATCATGGGCTGAATCCACTCGATAATGGTGAATCTGAGGATTTGCTTCAAGACCCAGGCGAAGCCGACACGGATGACGCCAACATCGCAAACGAAACCGATTCTTGGCCTGACCCAAGTCAGGGACCAAACGGTGACCCTGACCGAGACGGCCTGATCAACAAGATTGAGGAAGAACTTGGTACAGACCCACAACGAAGCGACACCGACAATGATGGACTTAACGACCGATGGGAGTCTCTCTACACCATGACAGTGCAAACGCCTGGTGGCGATGTTACATTGTTTGACCCACTCAACGGGAACTGGGATTGCCTTCTTCTCGACCAAGCAATGGAAGACACACTCTCCACTCGATTCAACGGTGAGGGTGATGCAGCAGATTGGGATGACCTAGCAAATTCAATCGGCGCTCATTCGTGTGACATGGTCCTCGATACTGATGATGACGGACTCGCAAATTTTGAAGAAGAAGCATTCGGAACAAACCCAACTGCCCGTGACTCCGATATGGACCTCATTGACGACATCGTGGAAGTCTCCAACATGTCGGTCAACCTCTTCGTTGGCGTTGGGGAGAACTGCAACATCCCACTCCTTGAATCAATCAACCGCGCTGCCCCATTCCAAGACCAAGAGCGCTCTTGGTTCATGATGGACATGGATGGCGATGGATTGCTTAACGGACCATCCGACTGGGACACAGACGGTGACGGTATGCCAGACGGTTTCGAATTCTGCTATTCGAACGTACTCGATGAGCCAGATAACAACGCACTTGAAACCCTCAGCCCATCCAACGCATCCGATGGATACGGCGACTGGGATGAAGACGGCATGAACAACTACGAAGAGTACCAAGTTGCGAACATCTTCGGACCAACCAACTTCACCTCTCCATGGCGCATGGACACCGATCTTGACGGAATGCCGGATGGATGGGAGTCCACGAACGGTCTCCATCCTCGTGACGGTGCCAACGGTGACCTCGACCCTGACCATGATGGTTGGGATGCTGATGGTGACGGTGGCGTTCGATATGAGACCCTCGAGTACGCAGCTGTCGTGATTGGCATCGATGTGATCGAAGATCAATGGGTCGATGCAAACAGCACTGTTGCACGTGCACAAATCACACTTGCGGGTGGTAACAAGCAAACGGTTCCGATGATTGCCCCAGTATCTGGCTATGTGTACGAAATCCACGTGTCCCTTGGAATGGCTGTCGAATCACGATTGTTTACCTGGATGGAAATTGTCGAACCTGAAGAACAATTCACGAACTTGATGGAATACAATGCTCGAGATCGTGACGGTGATGGGATCATCGATGGACGTTCGACTGACCCCCTCAATCCAGACACCGATGGTGATGGTTTGATTGACGGCATTGAAGTCATGGGCTGGGAAATTCTCGTTGTGAACAACGGAGTCATTCGCACATGGGTGACATCTGACCCAGGCCTCTTCGACACCGATGAAGATGGTTTGTCTGACTACAACGAATTTGCAACGGTCTGCACAGGCGGATCGAATGCTTCCAACCCTGATACCGACGGCGATGGACTCGGCGACCAAACCGAAGCCCTCGCAGGCTTCTCTTGGGAAGGCGTTGCATACTTCACGAGCCCTTGTATGTTCGATACCGACAATGATGGCCTTGAAGACGGTGAAGAAGTGATCGCAGGCAAGGATAACTTCCTTACACATGCAAATAACTCTGACACGGACAACGACAGCCTCATTGACGGCAATGAAGTTCTCTTTGTTCCACGACCCTTCCAAAACCCAACCAATCCTCTGATTAACGACACTGATGCAGACGGAATGCTCGATGGATGGGAGATGCAGGTTAAATCCACAGAAGAAAACACCAACTCTCACAGCCTTTGGGTTGCAACCTCATCGTGGGAACGCCCTGGTTGCGTACCATCTCAAAACAACGATTGCACAATGGAAGCAGGTGGCTATGTTTGGCAAAACAACCTTGGTGGATTCATCATTGAACCAATGTTCCAAGTCTCGGAGATGAACCTCACAGGTTTCGCCATGCCAGAGAATCCATTCTGTGGATGTAATGGTCGCTGGGCGCTGGATCCTTCGCTTGACTCCCTTAAGGACGATACTTACGACATCGATAACGATTCCTTGGCAAACGGCGCAGAAGCACCTGACAAGTGGAACACAAACCCTGTCGATGACGATACAGACGGTGATATGCTCCCTGATGGCTGGGAAGTCTACTACTCAGGACTTGCGTTAGAAGCTGGAGTTGTCGACAATGCATCAATCAACGCATACGGCGCTCGTGGTGTTCTTGACCCATCAATGCCCGACAGTGACCTCGACGGAATCGACGACGGATTGGAAGACCCTGACAACGATGGATTGAACCGTACCGGTTTGGTCAAGAAGTACTGCCCAGGCTACAATGACACGACGAACTCTGAATGTAACATCGACCCGGATTCACCAGACGGCAAGCGATTCTATGATAACCTAGAAAATTACACAAATTTCGAAGAATTCGAGAATGGCACCAATCCAATCACCAACGATACAGATGGTGATGACTGGAACGATGGCCCCGAAGTTTACTATCAAGACCATGATCAGGACGGTATGGCCACTGGTTGGGAATTCCACTTCAAGTTTGATCCGTTTGACGGTGCAGACCGCATGGTCGACCAAGACGGCGATGGGCACGTGAACTACTGTGAATACAAGTGGGACACAAACCCGAGAGATCCCACAAGTTTCCCTGGACAAGGTGAATTGTGCGATCCGTTCGCTCAATGAGCATGAAAGGGCGAGCAAATCGGCCTAAGATTCATCACTAACGGAGTCCGAGAGGTTAACATGAGGAAGCGTCATGCATCGTGTGCATCGGTCGTTTCGGTCATTATGCTGTTGCTCACAATGCCGTTTGCTACCGCATCAGGTGCGTCAACTGATTCACAGGTGAATGAATTTCATTTGGATTTTTTCCAAGTAGATGGGCATCACTCAACTGATTTACTCAACCTG
>JAQXFM010000188.1 GCA_029250305.1 Candidatus Poseidoniaceae archaeon
CAGGGAGTGCATTGCCTTGAGATTTGGCGATAGCGCCCGCAGCGAGGACGGTCCGCATTGGACCGGTCCGGAATCGAAGCATCGAGGATTCACTGTGGCTTGTCCCCTCTGGGAAAAGAACGCACCCAAATCCTTCGGAGATCCCAGTGGCGAGCATTAACAGCGAACGGCCATTGATTTGAGTGGCTTCTTCTTCTGAGCATCCGCCGCGCAGAAGTTCTGCCTTGCGGACGACTGGTTGCACTGCCATGCGCCGTGTCCACCAACTGAGCAGTGGACGCGTCACGAGGTCGTGGCGGCCGCCCAACACAAAGAATCGATTGTGGTTAAGTGCAATGGCGAGGGGGTCGATGAGACCATTTGTGTGCCATGCGCAACACAAGTTGCCGCGATCGGTTGGCAATGTGTCTCGCCCTGTAACTTCACGGGTTCTAAATTGCGCTGCACGGACGCGTCGAGCAATCCACCATGCAGCATGCGTCCAAACGAAGGAACCCGGTGTCGAACCGTCATATGATGGAAGCGGAGTGGACAATAATTTGTCCATTTTCATCTTTGTCGCAGACTTCGAGAGAACGGGGAGGGCGTCCCCTCGATGGTCAACTGCTCCGTCATCGATTCCACCTGATGTCAATTTATTCACCCCTCAACGATGCGGCAAGTTTCGCAAGCACGCCATGGTCCACATCGCCGCCCATCGGAGGGGCTTTAGGCCACATGGCTTGCAGTGTTTTCCCTCCATCACCGACTTGACGAGGCAAGACATGAACGTGGACATGTGGAACTTCTTGACCTGCGAGTGGGCCATCATGCACACAGACTGTGAAATCTTCGGTGGAGAAATGTTGGCCAAGAATCAATTGAACTTCTGAAACGCCCTCAAACAAGGCGTTCCTATGCGTATGATCGAGGTCGTTCAAGCGTTGTACGCCCTGTTTTGGCACGACCAAGGTATGGCCCGGAGTTCGAGGGAATATATCGAGAAATGCGTACCATTTTTCACCTTCAGCCACGCGATGGGAAGGAATGTCGCCAGCGACGATTGAATCGAACAATGTCGGTTGGCTCATGGCTAGGGGAGTGCGTTCCCCTTTTCAGTGATGCACCGGCATCGAAGCCATTGTTGTTCATTGTGGCGTCAGAACCCAGTTACCAGCGGTTCCTTTGCGAAGCCCAAGCGTGGATGTTGCGCCTGTTTGGTCAACGGTGGTGTGGTGGAGAAGTTCTTCGCTTTGTTCTGGAAAGTCAGTTCGTTGGTGTGAGCCCCGTGTTTCTTCGCGAGAGAGGGCGGATTGGGCAGCGGCAAGGGTCAAACGGATACCGGATTGAATCCTTGTGATTTCGATCATGTTGGTGTTTGCGATCAGGGAGTGTTGGTCAAGATGAATTGATTCTGCAGTTACACTGAGCGCTTCCAACGATTCGATGCTGTTGGCGAGAGAGGTTGCATCACGGGCACCCATCAAAGCGTTTCGTGCAGCATCTCGGAGTTTTGTAGCCACAGATCCAACTCGAATGACGGCATCGGACGAGGCTTCGCAGAGTGCGGAGAAATCAGCGTTGGCTTGTTCTTCGTCTTCCTGAGCAATGCTCGAACCGCTGAGTTTGCGGTCCTTCGCCCAATTGCCTGCATGGTCGCCTGCTGCAGCACCGCTGCCGAGAGCATCGAGCAATTGATTTCCTGGCATTGCGTTCACGCCGTGGAACCCTGTGCATGCCGCGTCGCCGGCCGCATAGAGGCCTGTGAACCAACGAGACCATGC
>JAQXFM010000074.1 GCA_029250305.1 Candidatus Poseidoniaceae archaeon
TGAAGAAGAACCACGGAAAGGAAGAACTCCGTGCTCGTGATTTGTTCTACGCACTATGGACACCCGATTTGTTCATGGAACGTGTTGAGCAAAACGCTGACTGGTCGTTCTTCTGCCCGAATGAATGCCCTGGTTTGCAAGACGCATACGGTGCAGATTTCAAGGCCCTCTACGAGAAGTACGAAGCTGCAGGCCTCGCTCGTGAAACCCTTCCAGCACGCACTGTGTGGGACAAGGTTGTTGAGTCTCAGATTGAAACCGGTACGCCGTACATGCTCTACAAGGATGCAGCAAACCAGAAGTCGAATCAAAAGAACCTCGGAACCATCCGTTCCTCGAACCTTTGCACCGAGATCATGGAATACACCGCTAAGGACGAAGTGGCTGTGTGCAACCTCGCTTCCATCGCCCTCAACAAGTACGTGGATTTGGAGAACAACACCTTCAACCATGAGTTGCTCTATGATGTCACCTACCACGCCACAGGCAACCTCAACCGCGTCATCGATGTGAACTACTACCCTGTTGAAGAAGCACGAAATTCCAACATGCGACACCGACCAATTGGTCTTGGTGTGCAAGGACTGGCAGACACCTTTGCCCTGCTTCAACTTCCGTTTGAAAGCCCAGAAGCACGCGCCCTCAACAAGGAAATCTTCGAAACCATCTACTTCGCAGCCTGCACCGCTTCAAAGGATGCAGCCATCGCAGAAGGACCGTATTCGACCTTCCAAGGCTCACCTGCAAGCAAGGGCGAACTTCAGTTCGACCTTTGGGGCATGAACGATCACAGCGGACGCTGGGATTGGACCACACTCAAGGGTGAAATCGTTGAACACGGCATGCGCAACTCGTTGCTTTTGGCCCCAATGCCAACCGCATCAACCTCGCAGATTCTCGGAAATAACGAGTGCTTCGAAGCCTTCACCTCGAACCTTTACGTCCGCCGAACCCTCTCTGGAGAATTCATCGTGCTCAACAAGCACCTTGTCCGTGACCTCATCGCTTTGGACCTCTGGAGCTTGAACATGAAGGACGAAATTCTTCGCCACAAGGGTTCCATCCAAGCCATCGAAGGAATCCCTGAACACATCAAGGCTCTCTACAAGACCACCTGGGAAATCAAGCAACGCCACGTCCTCGACATGGCTGCTGACCGCGGTGCATATGTCGACCAAAGCCAATCGATGAACATCCACATGGTGGATGCAAACCCAGCAAAGGTAACCTCGATGCACTTCTACGGATGGAAGCAGGGGCTCAAGACCGGTATGTACTACTTGCGAACCAAGGCTGCAGCAGATGCCATTCAATTCACTGTTGAAGCAAAGAAAGGCGAGGATCAAACCGTTGGTGGATTGGCCGATCGTGCTGAAGAAATCTCCAGCCTCGAAGCCATTGCTTGCTCACTTGATACGCCTGACGACTGCCTAAGTTGCGGTTCGTGAGCACACGATGTCAGCCTGCTGAAGTTTATACTTCGTTGAAGCAATTGGCTTTCACCCAAGGGCCTCCAAGTCCTATGGGTGAGGCCTTGGGTTCGCCGTTATCAGCGATTCTACCTCATCTGTAGGCACTTTCTATTGACGGCCAATGTGCAGGGTCGGTTCTCATTCAAAGTTGAGGATTAAAAAATAAAGTCAAGAATGATCCTGAAGATTCTCTTGAGCAAACCTGGCCTTCTTCTCATCGAAAAGCCTCGTGGACCTAATCGATCAAGATTAGGCCGGACATTTCGTCCGCTCTCCATGTGTGTCAAGCGGTGTGAATTGCATGGCCCAATGTGGCCAAGACACCCTCATGGGTCATCTCGGTCATGGTTGGGTGTGCATGGATGGTGCCTGCGACATCTTCGAGCAGTGCGCCCATCTCAAGAGCAAGTGTCCATTCACCAACAAGTTCGCTGATGTGAGTGCCGACGCCCTGAATGCCGAGGATTCGGTGATCGTCTTCACGGGCACAGATTCGGATGAAGCCAGCCGTTTTCTCAGCCTCTTGAGTGAGGGCACGCCCGTTTGCGCCGAGCGGGAACTTGCCGACGATGACAGGATGGCCAGCAGCCTTTGCCTCTTCTGGAGAAAGGCCAACAGAGACAATCTCTGGTTCGGTGAACACAATCGCAGGAACGGCGACAGGATCGTAGGCTCGCTTTTTGCCAGCAATGATTTCCGCGACCATTTCGCCTTGGAAGGATGCGACGTGAGCGAGCATTTCGCCGGAGTTGCACACATCGCCAATGGCGTACACGCCTTTCATGTTGGTTTCGCATCGGTCGTTGACCTTCACGAAACCACGTTCGTCAAGAGCAACGCCCGTTGGCGCGAGGGATGCAGAGTTTGGCTTGCGACCTACAGTGACGAGGACTTTGTCCACGATGATGTTCTGCATTTTCTTCTCGTCCTTTTCGTTCTTGTCGATGAAGTTGAGTTGAACACGTCCATCCTTTGTTGCTTCAGCCCCTTTAGCAAAGACGCCCAGATGGGTCTTGATCTTCTGCTTCTTGATGGCAATCTCAAGCGGTCTGCGGATTTCCTTGTCGAAGATTGGCAGCACGCTGTCCATTGCTTCAACCACGGTGACCTCTGATCCGAGCATGCGGAAGGTGATGCCTAATTCGAGGCCAATGTAGCCGCCGCCAACAATAGCAACATGCTTTGGCAGGGTCTCGAGGGAGAGTGCCTCTCGAGAGGAGATAACATGCTCATCATAGGGCATGAACGGCAGTTCGATTGGCACCGAGCCGTTGGCAAGAATGACGTGTTCTGCCTGAACGATGATGGCATCCTTGCCTTCACCGATCTTGACGGTCTTTGCGTCTTGGAATTCAGCCCATCCCGTGATGAGTTCAGCTCCAGCGTTCTTGAGCAGATGCTCAACGCCCTTGTTGAGTCGAGTCACGATGTTTTCTTTCCAGCCAACCAAGTCTGCCATGTTGAGTTCGGCAGGTCCTGGGATTGAAATTCCCATGTGTCCGTCATCCTTTGCGTGCTTTGCAAGGTCGTGGAATCGGTGGGCTGCGTGAATCAGTGCTTTCGACGGAATGCACCCTCGAATGAGGCAGGTGCCGCCTGCTTTTTCACCTTCAACAATGATGGTTGAGAGGCCGAGTTGACCTGCACGGATGGCGGCGACGTAGCCACCAGGGCCAGCGCCGATGACGAGAACTTGACACTTTTTTGTCTCCATATCAATCAAGCCTCACATGAAGATGGTCGCTGGGTTCTCGAGGTAGGTTTTGACCAGTTGGACCAAACTTGCTCCATCATGTCCGTCGACCACTCGGTGATCCCACGAGGAAGAGAGGTTCATCATTCGGCGAATGACGACTGCACCATCTCGAACCACCGCTCGATCCTTTGCGTTGTGAACGCCAAGAATACCGACTTCGGGTTTGTTGATGATTGGTGTGGCACCAAGGCCACCAAGGCGGCCGAGGCTGGTGATGGTGAAGGTGGAACC
>JAQXFM010000107.1 GCA_029250305.1 Candidatus Poseidoniaceae archaeon
AGTTCTTGAAAGCCATGGCGGAATCCGCTGATGCAACCACCTCGAAATGTGCCGAATGGATGGAAATGGATTTTCTCCAAGTCCAACAGGAAGATACGCTCAAGCATGTGTTATCAGAAATCAAAAAGCGTTCGCCACAAGCTGTTGTAGCCGTAGATGCAAACGATGAATTCTGTGGATACTTTTCCCCAAGTGATTACCAGGAAGCAAGCAACTTGGTGAGCACGCTTCGATCTGTCGGCATGTGAGTTCAAGCCACGAGCTTGATGACACGAGCGCAACCTGCACAAGCAAATCTGAACGGTCGCTCATTGCTGAGCACCGGGTTTTGAGTTGAGCAAGCAGGGCACGGGATGGTTTGTGTGTTGGCCAGAGCCATGGCGCCCTCTGGTAGGCGTGTTCGTGGACTGGAAACTGCGGTGATGAGCCACAGAAGAACCGTGAACACCACTGCACCGCCGACAAACAAAGATGGGAAGGCGAAGAGATGGATGAAGGCGATGAGTGGAACCAGCAGTAATTCAAGCGCCAGGAGGCTTCGAGATTTGTTCTTCGACAAACGCAAGGCAACGAAGAAACCAACGAACAAAGCGAGTCCAACGCCAATTGTGAGCGGCATCGGTGCCGAGAGGGGGTCATTCGTTGGAACGAACACGATGACGAATTTCTCATCTTGATTGAGAGCCTCACCGTTGATCGTGAGAGTCTCTCCCCAAGGGTATCGCGAATGACTCACATCAAGTTCATCAGATTCGAGCGCTGAAGGGCCCACAAAGGCTGAAAAACCTGAGGATGTGCCTTCCAGTGAGATGTCGACTTGTGACCAAACAGGTATCGGTTGCACATCGATAAAATTCCGAAGTAATTGCATTTGCTTTGCTCGATCAACACTCTCAACTGACTTGAACACCAAAGAGACGGGGTGATTCACCACATCCACTTCACCGTGAAGATCGAGTTTGACTTCAATCGAATCAAACGCCCTGTAATCTCCTAGCAACTCATCACTGTCAAGTCCGAGACCTTGGGACATGAAATACGAATACAATCCAGACGACCCTGATTTCGATTGCATTTGATTTTCAAATTCATTGACTTCGTTTGCTTCGATCGACCGGCTTGTACGGTCATCATCAGTGACTGATCCCTCATCGAACGCTTGCAGAGCGGGTGACAAATCGGTGACATCATCGCCAATGTGATCCAATCCCCAACGCATCCAAAATGCCATTTCGCCATCCATTGTAACCGTGGTTTCACGGGTGAGTTGCAAGCCGGTGCTTCCGCCACCAAGCGAGAAAATACCACTCACGGAGAGTTTGCTGCCTTCACCATCGGTTCGCAAAGGTTCATCAGGTGGATAATATGTCCCAGTCCCGCCACTTGAATCGAATGTTTCTACAAGAAACATCGTTGTTCCAGAAAGGATGCTATCGCCATCTTGCAAGACCATTTCGACCTTTGCTTCGACGGATTCTTCCCCACCGCTTGCATCCAGCCATGTCCACGTGATTCGAACACCATCACCTTGGGATGTTTCAATTGGATCACCTTCCAGTAAAACCCCGTTGACTCGCATGTTGAGCGATTCAGAGTTGGATAGAATTTTCGTACCCCATGAGGAGTCAATGACCACTGAGAAATAGACTTCTGAACCTTCCACCTCTGGTTCGAGGAGGGTCAGTGACATGAGGGGCATATCTCCCTTGATGACGGAGTCGCTATCTTCACTCCCCCACTGAAATTGGAGTTGAGCATCACCGGTTGGCAAATTGAAGACGACGCTGCGCGCAGTCACTGTGAGGACAACGTTACTGGAAGACGAGATGGAGGTGCTGTCCACATCAATTTCGAATCGGAGTGTTCCCGTCCCTTGACCCAAAAATGAGTCGGTTGGACCGGTTTGTGAGGTGTATGTTTGTGAACCAATTTGCAGGGACGCTGTAGCGTTCACCTGCGCACCTGCAGCGTTGGTGACTTCGTAAACAATTTCGACTTCCCAAGTTGATGCAGGGACTGTTCCTGGCCAAACCTCAGGCAAGGACCATGTCCCCACCGTTTCTTCGGACGCCACAGCAGTAGCAATGGTCTTGGTCATGGTTGTTTCAGTCAAATCTTGAACAAATGGTGTGAGTGATCCGCTGCTATCGGAGCCAATCAAGTGAAGGGATACACCGACTGACTCACAGCAAACTGTTGTGTCTTCAGCTTGTGCGTAACCGACGAACATGCTGTTCATTGGAGCGAACAAAGCAACCAAAAAGATGGATGCAAAAAACAACGGACGCCACGACATAGTTGTCACTCAAAGCGGACCAAACGCACTTGGCTCATAACATGAACGATGTTTCGTGAGTTAAAGCAACTAAAGTGCCTTTTCTAACAGAGCACCAAGTTCCTTCTCAAACAAGGACACCACTGCCTCGCCGACCTCGCCTTGAAGGTCATCAGGAAGCAGCCGCAACCCAAGGCGAGTGGCCGCTCGTGTTGCCTTTAATTCAGCATAGACGGTTCGAGCCTTGGTGTGAAAATAGTAAGCAACTGCCTCTTTGATTTCGGCTTTGAGATCAGGATCTTCATCGACTTTTTGTCGGATGTGGGCCTTAAGTTCGTCTTTCACCAGGTCTCGAAACGCTTCAATGACCAAATCTTCTGTTGACATCAAATCTTGCACTTGGTCGCGGATGCTCCCGGTGAGAAGTCGTTCAATGGCCATGATGTAGCCAAGGGGCGTGGTGGTTTCAATCCGTCGATGCTTGCGAAGGTTCGAAAGCGCCGTGAACAATGAAAAAATCCGCCAACTTAGAGGCATGAACTTTTGCTGCATCGGCTTCTTTCGGCCATGCCTCCATGGCGATGTGAAGTTGACTCACCACGTCCACAGGATGATCTGCAATCAGCAAGCGATGCCAGATGAGTTCCTCAAGTCGAGGGGTTGAGAGATTGGAATCGGTGAGGCAAGGCAATACAAGTTCCGAAAGAGCTTGTGTCCGGGCCTCGACGTCCATGGATGGCCAAGCCTTGGAGAGCCGCTTGAGCATTCGTTCAGAGAGATTCGGAATCATGTCGTTCGAAGGGGATGGCACGTCAGGAAGAGCAACAACTCGTAAGGAACCCTCTTCGCTTAGTACATCACGAATGGCCGTGTGAACGGGATCGAACGTGGTATCGAGCGCCTCTCGCAACCATAATCCCGAGCCAGCGAAGGGTCGGAGGCGGCGCACCCGTTGTCCATTGGGAGCAAGCGCAGAAGCGATCGCTGCACATTGAGCAACCACATCGAGGGCTCCCTGGCGTGCATTCTTGCTGATACCTAGTCGGACGCTGACGGAAAGTGGCGTGATGTGAGTGGGTGAGCGTTGCTTGATGTCCTCAATGGCCCACGTGTCTTCAAACGGATCAAGGAACAGGAGGCACCCGCTTTCTACTTGCTGCGGCTGAACCACTTCGTCTCGAGGAAGGGTGCGATGGGGCGGCATGAACCTGCGAACATACGGCAGCCCAAGGTCCAAACAAGCCGCTTCAATGAACCCCAAACTTAGGACGCCCGCCGCATCTGCTGGCGCATGAATGTGAATCTGCGACGCCGTTCGCATCGTCTCACAAATAGCCTCGAGGATTGGGCGTATGTCGTGGAAAGGTGCGGAAGCGAGCATGTCCTTCATTGCCGCCACCACACATAAGCAAAGGGTGGCTGTTCATCAGCCTACCGAGTGAAACGATCGTGAGAATTCACTCGACCATGAGTCGGAGTTCGTCTCGCTTGTATCGCCAGTCAGATGGCAAGCGACCTTCGCCGATGTAATAGTTCGACAATCGGCGAATCTTCGATTCAGTGATTTCGAGGGAGCGCTTGTTGTGCAGGTCCTTGTGGTTCCCACTTCCCAAGTGGTTGATGATGGCGACTGCTTGGCGCATGAGGTTCATCATGTCCTCAGGGTATGTCCCACCGATGTCGTTCTCAGCGAGAACGGCGCCGATGCGCTTTCCGAGCACAAGTCGAACGTTAGGGACAGCGTGTTGGTCCCGAAGGATGGTGCCGATTTCTGCCGTGGAGTGACCAGCTTTTCCGAGATCGAGAATGAGTTCTGTAACGGCTTTTGCATCGGTGTTTGACCACTCTGGTGCTTCGCTTACAAACGGTCTGTTTGAGCCGCTCTTTCCTTTGCGTGACTTGTACATACGTGCCATAAGGACATCTCCAAGGAAAACGGCGACTTGTCACCCCTTCTTAATCGCTCCGCTTGTTCTCAACGTAACATGATGTTGAGAAACGAGTCACTGCTCAGCCGCAGGCCAACAATTCACAGACGCTGATGCGACTTAGCGAGGCGCCCCGGAGTGGTTGGCCACTCCCATCCGGGCGCGTGTGCTCGAGCGAGTCCGAGGATCTTTCCAGCTTGATACACAAGCAGGTCGGCGCCGTTTCGAATGTTTGGATCAAAGGAGTCAACAATTGCTCCAAAAATATCTCCTTTCCATGTCACACCTTCCTTGAGGTGAACCTCGGGGAGTGCCTTGGTGTCTGCCAAGGTGCTCACGACCGCCTTGGAGAGAGAAAACCCACCACGGTCGATGGACCAAAGCGCCACCTGCTTCCCGTTCGCCTCCAAGCGATACCGAGGAGGTTTGCCACGAACCTTGAGATCCATGACCCATTCATCGCTGCTCATGTTTTTTCTTGCAACACTTGCGAATGTATCGAGGAGCATCCGTTCATTTTTCCGTCCACGTGCGCTGAACTCATCGACTGCTGCACGCACTGCTTCGGTTAGGCGCTCGAGCGCCTCATGGCTTCCTGCACCCTGGCCTTGACGAGTGTCCACAATCGGAATCGATGGGTGTTCGAGCACCATTCCGGAGTGATTGATGACGCGCTTGTACTGATGTCGATCGACCAAGCGGGCGAACATGCGTTCGATTCTGGCCTTTTCATCGCCTGTCCAATCGCCAGTTACAGGGACGTCATAATGGGCAGCAGGCCATACCTCTTCCAAATCACGAGGCACCAAGCCAAGCGGCGATGTGACCATGACCTCATGGCAAGCGCTTGTCCCGATTGCACGGATGAATCGACCATGCGATTTCGACAGCCGATACGGTTTGCGAGCTGAGCAGGGGAGAAGAACAAGGATGGTATCCAATCCATCCGGTGCTTGGTAGACTTCGCTCATGTAAGCCTCCCAATCTGCGATGAGCGGATCGGTCTGAATTGATGCACTGTGGCAAGGGAAGGAGTGTGTTCGTGCGACATGCGAGGTCAACAGTCCGGGAACGGTTGTACAGAGCGCATCATGGCGTCGCAAATGCTCGACAGAACGGGCGCTGTTCAGCGATTGGCGATCCACAAGGGCTCGCATTTGGTCGCTTGCCATGGCAGCACGGACTTCAGCGATTGATGACTCCCAATGCTGGACTTGCTTGTCCATTGAAGCATCTTCACCCATCGTAGGCACACAATGGCGAGGGCCTTGGGCAGTCAATAGCACGCCTGCCGCTGCTGCTTGTCGGCTTCGAGAAAAATCGAACAAGTCGACACCAAACCAAGTCAAGAGGGCCACATTATCCGGACCACCGAGTCCGGGAGTCCACAAGAGAGCACCAGGAAAACGACGTTTGAGCACGGTGATGGCTTCGACAAGCCGCCCGGGTTGAGCAGCCAGTTGCAGGGCGTCAACAAGAACAACAACATCCGGAAGCAACTCAGGGTTCATGAGCGAATCATCATGGTTGAGTCGTTGCCAAGAAACAGGAAGCAGTTGAGCAGTGCCGGCAGCCTCGCCAGCGTCTGCTTCTTCAAGCGAGGGAGGGAGTACATGGCCGACAGACACCTCATAGTTCGGACCGATGCTTTCGAAATCCGGTGGACAAAGGGGCAGCCTACCGCTCAATGTGAGCGTGGATGGAATCGCAGTGGTACTGGTTGATGAAAAGGGAGCGAGTGGGGCATCCACTTCCGGGTCGCCTTCCAACAAGATGAGGGCAGGAGTGTAGGCTTGCGGGTTCTTTCGGTCACCAAGACCCCACATACGAGCGAAGCGGTGTCGAGCGAGTACACTTCGGCCCAAACCTTCGCCCATGGTTTGGCCTGCGGCCTTTGCTTCTTGAAAGATTGGAAGCAAATCGTGCCTTAAGTTGAAAGGAAGTTCCACGCACCCAAGACCATGCAGGGGTTGAAATCATCGCTTTGCGCAATAGGCTTGGCCATCATTGTGCTCACGATGAACATGGCAGTACCGACTGCGGGTGCCGAGGAGGGAACATCTCTGAATGGCTCCGAGACCGTTCGTGATGGACGCATTGTCAGTGTGCTAACGACTCCGGACCAGACCTATGAGCGTACATGGACACTCAACGCTGGTGAATGGTCGAGCGTCACAAGTGAATGCGACCAATGCACCGTCACCCTCAATGTCGATGGAGTCAACCTCGATGCCTCGACCCCAGTCGCTGTTCAAGCCACGGAGAATGGAACTGCTACGCTGGCCATCACTTCACCAGTGTCAGAACTTGTCAGTTACTCACTCATCGAGTCAATCGATGAAGACAACCCCACACTTCGCCCCAGCCCGGGTGAAACCATCTCGAGTCAACCTGTGTGGCGATGCGATCACACCACTGATTGCTCTATGGTGGACACTGGACTGGAAGCCGTCCCTTCCACTGAATTTACTGAGGAAGAATTCCTTCTTGGAGTCCTCGAGAACAGTCAAGCAGAGTACATTGCCGTGCCAGTGAGCGAAGGTGAAACCCTTGAACTCCAAATTCTCCACGCAACCGCAGACATTGAAGTCGAAGTGTTCATGCAAACAGACACTGAAGCACACCTGAATCAAAGCCTTGACCAATCGATGGCACTTGAGACAAATACCCGCCCTGCTGAAGCTTATTGGCATGCAGAAGAGCAAGGTCGATTCATCCTCAAGGTAAGCAGCCAATCACCTACCTCCGCCTATGCCATCAAGCAAGTTGTACATGCATCTACAGCTGCTTCCCACATGGTCAACCTTAGCGAACAATCGATGATCAACGGCTACCATGAAGCAACTGTCATCATTGAGACAAAGGACACTGCGACTCTCAATGTTCAGGCACTGCATCGAAATGTTACGGCCCAAATCCAACAATTAGTGGATGGCACATGGCTCTCTGCCACACAAGTGGTGTTCGATGCGAGTGATTTGCAAATAATCTACCCTTACCCAAATGCCTCAGCCTTCCAAATCGAGATGCATGGTGAACGATTTGCAATCGAAGTAAGTAGCACTGATTTTAGCGACACGGAAACGTTGGTTGAAGCGCCCTCGCAGTTACCAACAAGCTCCATGACAAGCAATGCATCATGGCCGTCGCTTGGAATGGATACAGATCCCGTAGAGGGTGAACTCACCCTTGCAATCCACGACACTGCAGATGTTTACAGAGTCGAGGTAAATGGGTATGAAGACTCGATTTATCTGATCCAAGTGAAGTTGATGAGCAGTCATTTGGAGCACCTCCAACTTGACATGTGGGAGATTGACCAAGCGCTCTGGGAAGCCGTTGACACTCGGAATGCTCAAATCATCAATGGAAAGATTGTAACGGCGCTGGAATTACAACCAGGGACCCATTTTGTCCGAGTCTCACATGTGGATGTGGCCAATGCAACCAACCACACATGGGGTTCCCAAGTGGCACCCGTAAATTACATGATTTCTACTGCTTCTGAAATGATTGAGGAAGGCTATGCTCCATACTTCCCACCAGATGATGAGACCGTCAAATGGGGTGAAGTCGCTCGTTGGTTCATGGGACTCCTCTTCTTGGCACCTTGCGTTTACTTCGCTGTGATTTTTTCCTCCAACCGAAAGCGAGCAATGGAAATGTCCCTCAAGACCGAACAGTTGGCTTGGTTCAAACAACAGATGGATTCGGGCGATGCGCAACCGAATACATTGCGAAAGTCACTGGACAAATCGTTGCAAGCCATTGCACAATTGGATTGGGCAACAGCGTGCACAACGTGGGGATCTCCAGACGGCCAACATCGTACCGAAGGTGTCGCTATGGCAGCTTGGATCCTCGACCCCCGACTCGCCAAGAAGGAGAACGCTCTACCAATCATGGTAGGTGTCCATGTACTCAAGGGAAATTGGGAACTCGCAGCACTCCGATTGGACGCACCCGAAGGGCAGCCTTGGGAAGTTGTCAATGTTGAACCACGGTTCTTGCATCGAGGCGAAGAAATCTTCCTTGACACAATGCGAGAAGGCAACATTACCTTCCTCACCCTCGAAATCAGTGGTCCTGCAGATGCTGTAGATGTGGAATTGAACGGTCGTTCTAATGGCCAACCAACTGCAGCACGGATGCCTCAAGCGTTGCTGGTGAAGGCACAAAACGAAGAGTGATCACGAGCGTCTGTCTTTGGCGTCTTGTTTAATCCGCTCGACCATGTCACTTGGTGCAAGTGCATCTTTGACTTCTTGAAGTGCCTTCTTGGTTTTCTTGTTCACCTTCTTTGGCATGTGAAGTTTGACCAAGACAATGATGTCGCCACGCCCGCCTGAGCGTCGACCCGGCAATCCCCGTTTACGAATTTCCAGAGTCTCCCCTGAGTTTGTACCAGATGGGATCTTGATGGTCAGATCTTTCCCGTCGAGATGCTCGAGGGTAATTGAGGTGCCAAGGACTAAGTCCGCATAGCCAAGGGGAAGCGACATGATCAAGTCAGGACCGGATCGTTCGAACCATGGATGCTCCTCGACTTCAATCTCGATGAATAAATCACCTTGTTGACCTTTGCCTTGAGGCGCAGGGGCGCCACGCCCACGCATGCGCAAACGAGTTCCTTCCTCCGCTCCTGCTGGAATGGAAAATCGCAAGGTAGTCGCCTTCGTTGTTTGACCTGTGCCATCACACGGCGAACAGGAGACTGCTGACATTTGCCCCGCTCCGTTGCAGGTAGGGCATTCACGGACAACATCCTGCACAAACGGCCCGACTTGCTGGCGCATTCGTACCCGGCCTTGGCCGTTGCAATCACTGCAGGTTTTCGTTTCGCCACCTTCTGCACCGGTGCCACCGCATGGTTCGCATTGAGTCGGCAAATCCAATTCAATCTCTTCAGTGCTGCCGTTGTAGATATCAAGAAGACTGACGGTGTGGATGATACGAATGTCGTTGCCACGGCGCCGGTTCGAACGTCCCCCGCCCCCACCAAACATGCTGGAAAAGAAATCTCCACCGAGGATGTCTTCGAGGTTGATGTTGAAGCCGCCACCGCCACCAAATCCTCCAAAGGGTGAACCGGATGGACCGTTGTGTCCAAATCGGTCGTACTGCGTTCGCTTCTCGGCGTCGGAGAGGACGGCGTATGCCTCTTGAATTTCCTTGAACTTATCTTCAGCATTTTCTTCTGTGCTGCGATCGGGATGATATTTCCGTGCGAGACTGCGGAAGGCGTTTTTGAGGTCGCTTTCGCTTGCTGATTTCTCAACACCGAGTACTTCGTAATAGTCACGCTTGTCAGACATCACCATCACCCAATGCGCAAGCCTAACGGAGGACCTCTTTCAACTTCTCGTCAAAGAAGGACTTCAAAGATCGAGCCCGCAATGAGGGCAGAAACGCTCACCCGCTGGCACTGCATTCTTGCAGCCCTTGCAAGTTGGCACTTGCGCAACAGCCTGTTGGACAATGGGTGCCGCAGTCCGAATCGGGGTCGAAAGCATGGCCATGTCTTCGATGCTTCCTTCTGACGAGGTAGGTGTTGGTTGGTCCCAAGCGTAGACCTTGGCTGCCTCCGGTGTCATGCCAGTTGAGGAAACAACTTCTCCCGTTGCGTTCACGGTGGCATCGATGCCACCCCCATCGCTCATGGAGGTCATCTTGAGGCTTACATCGTCTTTGGCTTGGGCTTGAGTACGGATTGGTGCCACAGGACGTTGAGCAGTGACGGGAGCGGCTTGGGAAGCAGCCTGCAGGCGTGCTTGTTTTCTTAGCCGGCGTTGTTCACCGGCATCGCCTCGTCCAAAGAGTCCGCCGATTGAGTCCAACAGCGAGTCCATTGGAGATTTCTTTCGAACAGCACCAATCGTTGAATCCACAGCCTGGTCACCGAATGCCTCATCGCCACTCATACGGCGGTTGGCTTTCTGGATATGAGAGGCGTCCATGAGCATGGTGACGTCAACCCGGTCGTCTTCGCCTAGGTTCATTTCAGGCGCTTCGGAATCAATCGTGCCGACTTGACCTTTGAGTTTGAGTTGCGCTTCAGCAGAGAGTTCGGAACC
>JAQXFM010000147.1 GCA_029250305.1 Candidatus Poseidoniaceae archaeon
GGCACATGCGATCTCGAGTTTCTGCTCCACTTCAGCGAGGTCTGCCTCAAGTTCCGTGGTGTCGTCAGTGGACTCTGCAATGCTTCCAGTAAGTGCAGCCTTGGTTGCTTGAAGGTTGACGATGTGTGCCTCGAGCGTTGAATCGTCCATTTGATCTGGCGTTGGAGCGGTTTCTGTAATGGTCCACTTCAGCTTGGTGAGGGTCTTGTAATCGTCACCATTAGCATCGCTTGCTGTCATCTCGAGTTCGTAATAATCCCGGTCTCTTGATCCATCATCTCGAGCGGACTGCCCTTCAAAGATGAGGGAAGGCATGTCGAGAAGGTTGGTCCATCCAGTTGCGGATTGTGTGACATCCAGTTCGTAGGTAAGCAATCCGTCACAGGTACCTGTTAGTTCGTTGCAGACGTTCCAATTTGCCATCATGTATGTGAACACTGGTGCTGTATCGGTAAGCGTCATCTTGACCGTTGGTGTTTGGCCAATGTATGTGTCTGTCAGATCGGCGTAAATTTGGCCAGTTCCGTCATCGACCGTGGAAATTTCCAGAGGAAGTGCGTCGTACACATTCACCATGATTTGGTAGGTGTTTGTGTCGTACTTGTCCATGATGGTGAGGGTCACAGTTTGTGCGCCAACTTGCTCAAACTGAAGGGTCATCATTCCTGTCAGGAGGTTGTAACGTGCCGCACCAGATTCAGTTGAATCGACGGTGAGGAACGCTTCTTCAGCAGGGTTATCGATGTCGCTGATTCTCGTGGTGAGATCAATGACCATCTGCTCATTTCGCTTCAATTGGATCGATTCCATGCTGTCAAGGTCGATACGAGGTGCATCGTTGCTTGGATTGATTTGCACAATCATGGTTTGCTCGGAGATTTGCTCGCCGTCGCTTGCACGGAGGGTCACCATGGACTGGCCGTTGACGTCATCGTCGATCGTCTCAAATCCAAGAGCGTAGCCTTCAAGGGTGAAGGAAATGATGTCGTCATTTGAGGTGCTAATCATGGAAACGGTGAGCGTGTTTGCGTTCACAGGTTGGCCAGTGTCGTCGGTGTCAGAAAGGAAGGGGAGTAGGTCAATGATGCCTGTGCCTCCTTCTTCGATGGTTTGTGTTGGGAGTCCTTCCCACCGTGGTTGACCATTTTCGAGGACATTGAAGAGGAGTGTTCCATATGGCAACTCTCCGGCCTCGGAGTAATCTCCTCCGTCATCGACTCGAATTTCCATACCTTGCTGCCCGAGTGGACATCCATTGATCTCATTCCATTCGAATTTCACTTCTAGTTCTGTGGTGGATGGATGCCATGCCACGAACGAAGGACTGTCTGATGTGATGACAAGGCTTCCCAAAGGCGTCTCTGGGTCAGAAACGTGTCCGGTGAGGTCGAGTTTGGTTGTTGTGTCACAAAGGACAGATGGAATTGGCTCTGCGACAATGGAAGGAATTCCGTTAGCGAGTTTAAAACCATCAGTGCCTGCGGTCACAATCCAGTCGCTTGTCTGTCCTCGTGAATCCACAGTCTGTGATCGAATGTCATACCAGCCAGATAACATGTCCATTGATGGGCTGAGGAGGTAGGCACGCCCTTCGCTTGGCGACCCTGGATACATGACCGTATCGCCGCCGGATACAATGTCGCTTGACCATTGGTTTGCTCCGGTGGGGGAGACTTCAATGTTGAAACTCATCGAATCGATGGTGTCCACATTGTCGTCAGCATCGCCCTTGGCGAGGATGCTGAATTGAGTTCCACGGGCAATGACATTGTCGCCTTCGACCTGTGCCTTCTTTGCAAGCGGTGGACGGTCGTGGTCAAGTTCCGACTGAGCCAAATTGTTGGCGCTTTGAGTTTCATCCACAAGGCCTGTGAGGCGAACACCGAATGTGGTCTTCCATCCGTTCGTTGGGAGGGCGGAGGTGTCAAAGTTCGCAGATGCGGTTTGAGAGCCACCGGTGTTGATTGTGTTGAGGGATTTTGTGTCAATTGAGACTTCATTAACGCCGTTCTTGTAGAAGAATTCGATGTTTCCACCAGCGTTGTAGTCAAGGTCGCCGAGGTTGTTGATGGTCGTATCGAGGCTGATCGTGTCGCCAATGATGTACGAGGAGCCACCGGTTGGGTTGGTGACACTGAGGCCGTTTGGTGCGAGGTCCATCTTCGGACCCATTGTGGAATCAATCGCGTGGTAAACGTGGGCGGAAGTACCGCCCGCTGAGACTTGGTTTCCGGCCATCAGAACGCCAATCACGACTGCCTTGTTCAGGCCACCCGGTACGATCGCTGAGGGGACATTCGACCATGTGACTGATTGGGAAGTCGACGTTGGGGCGACTGATGCAAAGGAGCTGCCAGATCCGGCGCTCTTCGATTTGTAGGTGTCATTGTCAGTGAGCCAAGCCATCCAGCAGTTGTATCCGTGGGGGATCCCAGAGGAGTAGGAGTATCCTGTGCAGTCCTTGTCGACAAGCGCAGCGTAGAGTTTCATGTTGCTTGCTGGGCTGCCAGATCCTGTGTACTTGTAGGAGATGTCGATGTCGTAAGTGGTTCCTGTTTGTCCAATGGAGGCGGACATGCTGTAATCATTGACTGTTGGAGCCATTCCTCCGCCAGAAGAGAAGAGGGTGTCATATGTGTCGTAATTTGCCGAGGCTCCACCTTGGTTCTTGTCGGTGCGGTCTCCGAAGTAGGCGTCTGGTGCACCACCTGTGGACCAAGCCCAGTTGTAAGGGGCCACGTTACCTGCTCGAGCAGTATCTGTGTCGCCGTAAGAAGCAGACATGTACGTGATGTAAACGTATTCATCAGGGTGAAGGCCCTTCACAGCATGGTGAGCATCAGAGCCACCGCCTGTTTTCGAGCAGTGGCCGCAGTTGTCGGATGAAATATATTGACCAAACACGACGTGTCCTGGGCTGGTTGCTGAACTTGCTTGTTGAATGACAGGCTCTTCATTAAGCGTTTTTTCTGTGTCGAGTGGATTCATTTCTGCGGTGAATCCAACAAGAACACTGCCGACGAATAGAGTCACAATTGTTAGAGCGAGAAGTCGAATTGGCATCTTCATGGTTTCATCACGCATTGGATGGTATTTATACAAACCCCTCTCATGACTGAAAGCATATTATTCGTTAGACTGAGGATTTATGTTATATTTATCGTAAATTGCACATATATTCTTATTTTTGTTCATTCTTTTTTCTTATCACAAAGGGTTGAAATCCAAAAGGGACTCGCGAGGCTCATGGACAATGATGCATGGGCTGTTTTGGTTGAGCCGGAAGGGAAGGTTCACGTTGTCGAAATGATCGAGGGCGTTCGTAAAATCAAAGGCTTGGGTGTCTTTGATGCAATGGCCAGAATCGCTGGTGTGCCCTATGGTTCAGAGGTCACTCTTGGGCAAAAACAACTG
>JAQXFM010000153.1 GCA_029250305.1 Candidatus Poseidoniaceae archaeon
GTTCTGTCCAGCGTCACCATGGCATGCTCCGCCGCACTGCATATCACGCAAGCCATCTCCATTGCCCCCGGGCTCGGCAGCAGAAAAGGTAGTCGAGGCAACGAGAACAATGAGCAGAACGAGCACTTTGACGCGTTGATTGATCACGTTCAGTCCCTCCTTTCCAAGAAAATTAGGCTCAGTGCACCAACACCGATGAGCAACAGAACAAAGCCGAGAATTGAACCGCTGAGACCGCCTTCTGAAGAAGTGGAGTCGGTGGTTGCTGGGACTTGAACAGTCACGGTCGATGATGCCCCGTCCTGCAGTGCAACACCATCGATGATTGGTCGAATGGTGTAGACGGTGTCGCCGGATGTAAGTGGGGTGTCGGCATAGTGTAGGTCAGTAACTGAATCAATAGCGATGCCGTTTCGCTCGATGCTAAAGCTAGCATTTGGTCCGTCATAGGCCCATGTGAGATCGACTAATTGGCCCTCCAATGACCAATCCACTTCTTCGATGGTGGGGCCTTGGATTGGCATAAACGAGAAGGCCGTCGATGCTTGGTCGCCTGAATCATCTTGAACGGTGAGTTGTACTGTTGTGATGGTTGTTGGTGTGAATGTTGCTGTGACGCCTGTGGCGGTTCCACTTCCCCCTGCGGTGTCTGCCCAAGACCATACGAATGTGACGATTCGACCGTCGGTATCGGTGGAATCGCTCCCATCGAGCGTGAGGAGTTCACCAATCCAGATGGTGGGGGTTGGATTCGTGATGACCGCTGTGGGGGCAAGGTTCAGAATCGTGACCGTTTGGAGAACTGGAGAAGAGGGTGTTTCACCATCGTGGGCAACGACTTCTGCCGACCACAGTTGACCAGGGCCAAGCAAGGCAACCGGCACTGATGTTTGATTGGCCAGTGAGGCCTCGAGGAATCCGTTCCTGTACCAATGAACAGAATGCGTGACTGCATCATCGTCTGCGTCAGTGGTGCTAATGATGGCGTTCAGTGGGTTGAGGCTCGAGGCATCGTCGTTCAACTCAACGGAGGCCGTTGGTGCCGAGTTGACGATTGCAATCGTTGCTGTCAGCGTGTTATCGCTGAGGTCCACGCCGTCGTTTGCTCGCACTTGTACCGTCCATTGCTCGCCTTTCGAAGTCTGCTCTGAAGGGAGGTTGAGGCTTTGATCAAGGGAGGATATGCGCACACCATCTTTGAGCCAAACCACATTCGGAGCAACAGGTGCGTCACCATCGATGTCAGTTTGAGTGATGGAAATAATTGCGCTTTCAAGAGTGGTAAGGCTCGTCTGTGAAACCTCGAGGGAGGTTGCTTCTGGTGCCGTGTTTCCAATGGTAATCGTACTTGTCGAGGCCCATGATGACCATGCGCTGCCATCGCTCACTCGAACTCTGCCAGACCAAGTTTGGTCTTTTTCAGTCGAGGTCGATGGTACACCCGTTCCTTGGTAAACGGCGTCAAGTGCGCCATCTCGGTACCACTCAATTTCATGGCGAACTTCGGCGTCATTGTCTGCATCAGCGTACACATACGTGACGGAAAGAGCATCGGTCGTCGTTGGCGTAAGCGGGGAAATGTCAACCGTGACGACCTCAGGGGGTGTGTTCTGCACAACGCTTCCAATTTGCACTGTTTGAGCTGCTTGCCATGCCGAGGTTGCTTCGCCATCATCCACGCGAACTTCCATGGACCAGTTTTCACCATTCCTCGTGGCATACGAAGGAACTGTTTGGCTGTTATCAAGGTCGGAAATAACTGAACCTTCGAGCAACCAGCGCGTCTCGTAGGTGAGGGTGTCTTGGTCTGCATCAGAGGCGCTAGCGCTGTAGGAAAGATCGTCATCTGATTCAGGGGAGCTCGGCTGAATAGTTGGCGAGCCAACCGTAGGTATCGTATTGGCAATCACGAGCGTGTTGCTTGTGACGCTCGTACCGGCATCCGACCCATCCGAAGGAGTCACAACAGCGTACCATTCTTGATTTTTAGCAGTCAGTGACGACGCTGCTGTTGTGCCAGCGTTTGCGATTTGAATTCCGTCCCTGAACCAATCGATTGTCGTCCCAGATTCAGGGTCGTTGTCTGCATCATTGTAGGTGTACGAGAGACTCAGTGTCGAGACGGTGGTTGCTCCATTTGGACCGAGGAGGAGGTTGCTGGCCGTCGGCGCAGTGTTCGGCGCAGCGCCTGCTTCTGGCACCTGATAGGTCGCTGTTGCCCAGCGGTCACCGTTGTTGTTCGTGCTACCGTCAGCAGTGAGTCCTGCCACCGAGAGGGTTGCTTGGCCGGTACCGGCAGATGGTGCTGTCCAGTCGACGGACCAGCTTCGCTGATTGCTGCCGGTGATGGAGTGAGTTGCACTTGTCCCTGCACTGTTGACGTTGACTGCAAAGGTGAACCCGGTAGAAAGGGAACCATGACTGATCTCGAGGCTAAATCCGCCATCGGTACCTGAAACGCCTCCCGTAGCAGAAATGGTCAGTGTGTAGGTTGAGCCAGGGGTGTAGGAAGCGGGGTGGCCACTGATGGACACCGTGGCTGCGGTTGACCCACTTTGTGAATGGCATGAGCAGCCTGAACTTTGGCTGTACTTGCCACTGGAATTTCCTTCAGTCAATGGAACGACTGAGAGCAGGAGAAGGGCTACCAGCAAAACGGGAATTCGTACCGAACGCATGTATTTTGCTGCGCCGTGGTCTATGAGAGTGTTTTGGTTTGATGATTGGACAAACGAGGCTTTCGACACCCGTCTTAGAAGTCCGTTAACGAGGCTTGTTGAGTGCTTGCAGGGGCTGATGGTGGTTCTGATTCAGGGAGAGATGGTGGTTCTGATTGTTCAGACTGATTGGAAGAGAATGGTTCTGCTGCGCATGCTCGAAGAAGGTCTTCTTCGTTCCAAATCGTGACCCCTAATTTCTCCGCCTTTGCCCGTTTTGAGCCTGCCTTTTCACCGGCGACAAGAACATCGAGTTGTGATGAGACGCTGCCGACGACTTTGCCGCCTGCCGCCTTGATTGAGAGTTGTACTTCCTTTCGTGGACGTTGTAGAGAGCCTGTGAGGCACAGAGTCATGCCGGCCAAAGGCCCGCCTTGTTCGGGTTTTGGCTCGTCGAGCACTTCAATCAGCGAGGCCAAGTCGAGGATCATCGCCTTTCTGTTCAGCAAACCATCGCGAACGAGAATGGCGACTTTACTCCCAATGCCGTCAACCTCACACAAATCCCGAATGGCTTGATTATCCGCGTATGGTTTTCCTTTTTCATTGAGGGTTGGACCAAATTCTGCTGAGTCGGGTTCCGCCATTGCATCTTCTGCCCATTTCATGATTGCATCAAGCGTTGTGAACCGCTGCGCCACTGCGGTTGCAAGTTCGGGACCAATGCCTGAAAGGCCCATGGCATGAAGGAAACGTCCGAGTTTGAGAGAGGTTGTCTTCGAGAGTTCGTTGAGCACATTGAGCGCTGATTTTTCACCCATCCGTTCGATGTTTTCCAATTCTGCTTGTTGGAGACGATACAGGTCTGGAATGGTTTGAATCAAATCCAGGTGAAGCAATTGGTCGACTAATTTCTCCCCGATTCCATCCATTTCGAGGCTTCGGCACCAATAGAGAATCGCACGGCTTGTACGGGCATCACACATCATATTGGTGCATCGGATGAACGCTCCATCGGCCTCGAGCGATGCTTCGCATGCTGGGCATTGCCTCGGCACCACAATCGCTGTGATTTGAGGCATCTCTTCGGTGAAAGGAGTCCCATCTGCATGGCTACGATTGTTGAGATCTTCTGGGGAACCGGAACCAAGGCTTGCCTCAATTTTGGGAATGACATCACCACGACGAACAATTAACACACGGTCGCCGATGTTGACACCGAGGCGTTCAACTTCACCCACATTGTGCAGGGTTGTGTGTTCAACCGTCACGCCACCAACAGACTGAGGGGCGATTCTTGCAACAGGAGTGACGGCCCCTGTCCGTCCCGTTTGCCACGTCACATCGAGAAGAATCGAGGTTGCTTCCTCGGGTGGGAATTTCCAAGCCAATGCCCAGCGAGGGTGGTGTGCTGTTGATCCGAGCCGCTCGCGTTGGGCCAAATCGTCCAGCTTGAACACAACACCATCAATCTCAAACTCATAATGAGGGCGTTTCGTGCTCCATTCAAGCGTGTAATCGATCATATCTTGTTGAATGGTTGAGGATTCGAACACATGCCACGGAGCAGGTTCGATTCCAATTGTATGCTTCAAGAATTCGAGCAATTCGCTATCGTATTGCACTTCGGGGGAATCGGATACAAATTTGACATCGTACGCACAGAACACGAGGTCAGAAGCGCTGGCCTTTCCGTCCCCATGTTTCTGCCGGAGCGCACCAGAACAGAGGTTTCTCGGGTTTGGTGAGATGTGCTTGTACTTTTTTTCAAACACTTCCAATGGCATGACGACTTCGCCACGAACATGGCAATTAACTGGTACGTTCAGACGCGTTGGTATGTTCGCCACTTGCTTTGCATTCAGCGTCACGTCTTCGCCGCGCTCGCCACTTCCTCGTGTTGCAGCCCGATGCAGGTTTCCCGCAACATACTCGAGTGAGAGAGCCGAGCCGTCGAGTTTCGGTTGGGCAAGGTATCGGGTGCCGCCGAATGTGGACTGGTTGACGAAGTGGAGAATGTCCTCATCGGTCGTTCCCTTGTCGAGGGAACGCATTGGGAATTGGTGCTCGACCTTGACCGTTCCCGGCAAGGGTTCTGGCCCCACTTCGTGAAGCACTGCGTGGTCAGGATCCAATTGCTTGAGCTCATCCCATAACGCATCGAAATCTGCGTCTGAGATTTCTGGGGAGGCTTGATTGTAGTACAATTCTCGATGGTACCGGACCGCTTCGGCCAGTTGTCGAACGCGCTCCCCCCCGGCCATGTTCAATCACCGGAGCCAGAGGATATGAACATCACGAAAATTGCAATCCGAGCAACTCAAAGTCAGCCAACGGACAGCGGGTCATGATTGCATGAGTGAGGATTCGAAGGTGTAACTCTGCAACGACGTGAACCGTTGCTTGAAACATGTGTCCTGCGTGAACATTGTTGTCGTCATCGGACCAACAGCAGTGGATGTGTGTGAAGGCTTTTCCTTCTTGAGTGCGGGCAATATTTCCCGAGAGACTTACCAACTCCGAAGGCATTTCCAGAGGTCGGCGCTGGTAGACACCTTGCTCGTTCATGTAGCCGTATTTGTTGTCTCGAGTTCGCCCAATTCCGCTTGTAATGGCGGCTGCATCAAAGCCAACTTCATCCGCAAGCGACTGAAGCGATGCGTGAATTTCTTCATCTGGATCAATGCGCACAAACAGGTCCTCTCCACTGCGGGTCCATTCCATGACATTCCCAAAGCAAGCCGCTTATTGAGAATAACGCTACTCTTCTTGTGCAATTTTACCAGTAGACGCCGGCCAAGACTTCTCTCCATCGAGGGCAGTTTCTATTCTTGAACGGGCCACTGAAAGGTCATTTTTATCGCCACCAAGAGGCAACGGCCCGAAGATTCCCCAGCCCTTTCGTAACAACATAATCCGGCGCGCTGGTTGGCGTTTGGAAAGCCTGAGCCGACCCCACTCGTAGCGTTGGCCGTCCGCAAACGCATGGGTCCTTGTGACGGCGTAGCGCTTGGGCACGAGCAGCGAAATGATGTGTAGACCAAGGCATACATCCCAAGCAATCGCATAAGCGGGGTTTGTGTTCGAAACGCCCACGAGCCCCCAAGGGAGCACCATCATAGCGGCCATGGAACCAAGGTTGCCCCATTGGCGAATCACTTCCTGTGCCCCTTCGCTTTCCCAAGCAAAGCCACCGTTCGGCAGCTCGCCAAGGGTGGGCACGTCAAGGCGTTGTCGAGTCAACCAGAACGCATCCCAAATCACAATACCAAACAAGACTGCAACAGCAACCCCTGCAAAGATGTCTGGATTCGGGAGTGAAGGTTCCATGCCGTCACCTCAAAGATGGGTGAGATCAATCTCGCCAAGGTCATCGCCGCCACCCTTCCGCATGCGAACCAAGAACAGAACGACGGCCACAGCAATCAACGCAATGAGCAGAAGTGTCCCTGTTTCAAAGTCGCCTGTGTCCTCAGCGGTGGTTCCTTCCAAGGTATCTGGGATACCGTCATTGTCATCGTCTTGATCTGCGAAAAGCCATGTGGTCATACCGTCAGGGCAATTGACATCATCTGGTTGCCCGTCGCCATCCGTATCAATTGAAGCGCAAGCGTCCAAAGGATAGTCGTCTCGTGCATCTGGTACGCCATCGTTGTCATCGTCGGTGTCTTCTTGATCTGGCCCACATGGATAGCCAATAGCGCTGTTGAACCACACGTTGGTTTGTTGAGTGTATGTGCATGAATTTGTCCAGTCGCCGTCTGTATCGAGTTGGGTGATTTCGAAATCCACTGCATCGGTTGTTGAAGCGCCCAACGCATCGGTCACCTTTGCTTCGAGGACATAAAACCCGTATGGTAGGTCGGTGATGTTGTACTGTGCTTCATTTGGCCCGCGTGTGACTTCTTCGCCGGATGCATCGGTAATGATCCATTCAATGGTGAGTTCATCGATTGAATCGAGGTCATCACTGTACGTCACTTGAGCATTCAATGGGGTGGTTTCCATTGCCCTTTGACCAGAATATGGTGTTGTGATTTCAACCAAGGGAGCGCCGTTGAGAGCCATAAGGATCACAATTGATGTGTTCATGCCTTCAGTGTAATTGACGGTCAAGGTCTGGATTGGAAGCCCTGGTGCTGTGGCTTGAATGTTCGCCGAAGTCAATGTGGTCGTCGAGGACTCATCCGCAATAATAATTGGAAGTTCAACCAAGACAGAGGTGCCCTCCACTTGTGTCGAATGTTCCGAAGCGTGGCCTGTGGTTTCAATCGCGAAGATCACTTCAATCGGTACGCCGTTGACTTGTGCATCGAAGTTGTAGGTGATCCACATGTGGATTGCTGCGCCATCGTATGCCGAGGTTTGGGTGGCCATCACGTCCACAAGGTTGACGACAATTGCACCTGAAGCCGCCACCTCACCGATGATTGAACCGCCTTCAATCCGAGCGGAATAATGGTCTGCTGAAAGCACAACCGATGCTAAGATCTCGGGAGAACGGAACACAACTGGGGCGATGGAGCCGTCATCAACATCGGCGTGCAAATCAATCGCAACAGCGTAGTTTGCAGCACTCATGCCTTCGACGATGAGGCTGTCCATGGTGCGACCATGATGGCTTGAAAAGGCGGTTCCTACGCCTTCACCGTTCAAGATGAGGCCGTCAATGATTCCTGCTGTTTCATCAAAATCGACAGCGGGTGCGCCCGACACTTGAACGGTGTTCAAATCAATAAAGCGATTGTTGATTCCTGCAAGGCCGCCCATTGCCCCGACGGTTCCATTTAGATTGGAAACCGTAAAGCCTCCATCAATGGATTCCAGCCAGCCAATGTAGCCGCTTCCATTGAACGCAGTTGCATCGATGTTGTCCATTGAACCGGTCGCGGCTGTGACTTCGAATCCATGCGTCATTTCTCCGCCGAAGGTAAGGCCATCAATATCCAATACGGATTGACGAGCCCACAGTCCAACGCCATTGCAATTCTCAAGGGTGACGTCTGAGAGGATGAGGGTTCCCTCGGTAGCGATGGTATTGATGCACCCGCTTCCGGCATCATAGAGGATGCTGTCAGTGAGTTCGACGGTTGCGTTGCTACCGCTTGTAATGACAATCAATGGGTCGGCGCCAGAGGAGCGTGCAAGTTCGGTTCCAGCTGCGCTCAGTTGACCTAATTGAGAGACTGTCAACGCAGGTGAGGCTTCCAGCACCGATGAGGCAGAGAGATCGATCGTTGAGGAAGTAAGGGAGCCGAGGTGCAACCCGCCCCAGCGAGCGCCTTGACCAGTGGAAGAAAGTGTAGCATCGCCAACGTCCATAGCGCCGTCCACGGTGATTGTGCGGCCTTCTGAGATTCGCACTGATACGCCGTCATCTATGCTCAGTGTTCCTGTTTGGCTGACGGTGAGGTCAGCATCGAGGAAGTAAGGACTCCATTGCGATTCCAAGATTAGCCACTCATCGAGCGAGCCACCAGTAATTCTTGAAGCCATGAATGTGTGATCGAGAGAGGTTGACGAATCCCAAGTGACAAAGTCTGTAAATGAGCCAATTTGAAGATTGACGTTCTTGATTCCGCCAGTTGTTTCGCTGCTGTCTGTGACTTCACGGGCCGTTGCGGTGGTGCTTAGGCGGCCTTGATCGTCTGTTGAAGCAACCGAGCCGTCCACAGAAATGAGCGCACCAGCAACCGGTTCGCCTTGGTCGAGAACTCTGATGGTAAGTTCTGAGAGGACATTCAGCGACGCTCCTGTGAGCGCCGTGACCGTTCCCGAAATCGAGCCTGCCACCAAGTCATATTCGCAACCGGGCTGGAGGACAAGGTTGCCGTTGATGTGAACACGTTCAGAAGTTCGAAGGCTCTGACAAGCCCATGATACGTTTCCTATGACATCGAATCCGTCTTCACTGTTTGACGACAACATGCTGTCAAAGCCCATTGAGAAACTGTGGGCGGTAATCGTTGAAGCATCGCCCATCAGTTGAGCGCTGCCTTGGACACTCACCAAGCCGTCTGCAGGAAGAAGCAGGGTCGTGCTGTCGAGTTGGAGGCCGCTACCGGTTTCAAGGGTCAAATCGCCAGTCAGGACGTGTGGGCTGCCGTCAGGGCGGGCGCCGAGATAGACAACTTGGCCGCTCGTGATGGTCCAGTCGCCCTGAGGAATCACTGGAACTTGAACAGACTGGCCCATGCTCCCTCCGTAGAGGGTGACCCTCACGCCGGCACCGCCAAGACTGACGTCGACAATGCTGCCTTGAGATTTGAGGGGCAGTGTTGCTGCGCCGTTGGTGTTGCTTTGTAAGATGAAACCGTGAACGGCAATGGTTGCTTCGATTGGCGAGCCTGTGAGGTCGGTGAACGTCACAGGTGTCTCATCAAGGAAGTCTGAGGAGGAGGTGGAAATGGTCGCGGTTGTTGAACCGCCGTACAGGAGGTAGCCATCTCCCAGTGCATCAGAGGATGTTGCTTGGGTGTTTTGGGGTTGGAAATCGCGGACGGT